>NZ_DLSO01000028.1:16582-17115 GCF_002500165.1 Gordonia sp. UBA7860
CCGGGTTCATCGGCAAGGTCGGGTTGCTCGAGGCGGGCACACGCGACGGGTCGGTGCTCGCGTGGTTGTTGGTTGCCGGTTCGGTGATCACCAGCCTGTTGACCCTCTACGTGATGGCCCGTGTGTGGACCAAGGCGTTCTGGCGACCGCGTGCCGACGCTCCCGAGGGCGAGCTCGCCGACAGCGCACCGTCTGCCCTCATCGACGAGCGTGCCGACATCTCGTTCGACGACCGCGAAGACGTGGGCCGAATGCCGACGTCGATGGTGGTGCCGACCGCGCTGATGGTCGCAGCCGGTCTCGTGCTGACCTTCTGGGCAGGTCCGATTCTGCGCTTCACCGACAGTGCCGCCGACAACATCACCGACCGCAACAACTACATCGTCAGCGTGCTGGGAGGTGACAGATGACGGACGAACACCCCGAAAAGCGCGATCCCGGAAAGGACGACCCGGCTCAGCAAGCCCAGCGTCGCAGCTCCGGTGCGGTACGCGCGCCCGGAAAAGGGCCCGTGAGGTCGTTCCTCGTCAATG
>NZ_DLSO01000197.1:0-18034 GCF_002500165.1 Gordonia sp. UBA7860
TCGACAAGCTCGATCAGCGGAAGAGTGGCTCGATCAGCGGTGGACCAGCTCGATTGGCGAAAGCCGCCGCTCCCGCTCGGCTTTTCGCCGAGCGGGAGCGAACCGTTTGCGCGGCGCAGGTCAGGGCACGTAGTTGAAGGTGTCCGGGTCGGGGCCGCGGCGCTTGTTCTTGTTGAGGCCGTCGATGGCTGCGACGTCGTCGCCGGACAGCTCGAAGTCGAAGATGTCGAAGTTCTCCTCGACGCGCGAGCGGGTGACCGACTTGGGGAAGATGATGTCGCCGCGCTGGATGTGCCACCGCAGGGTGACCTGGGCAGTCGACTTACCCTTCTCCTCGGCGATCTTCTTCAGGACCGGGTCGTCGAGGACGTCGCCTTGCGCGATCGGCGACCACGCCTCGGTCGCGATGCCGTGGTCGGCGTTGAATGCCCGCAGATCGTCCTGCGTCAGATAGGGGTGCACCTCGATCTGATTCACCGCGGGCACGATCTCGGTCTCGGCGAAGAGCCGCTCGAGGTGGTGCTTCTGAAAATTCGACACTCCGATGGCTCGCGCCTTGCCGTCGGCGTAGATCTTCTCCAGCGCCTTCCATGTCTCGACGAAATCCCCGACCTCCGGCAGCGGCCAGTGGATCAAGAACAGGTCGACGGCGTCGACGCCCAGGTCGGCGAGCGTCTGGTCGGTGGCCTTGAGTGCGTCGTCGTACGCGTGGAATCCGTTGTTGAGCTTGCTGGTGATGAACACCTGGTCGCGCGGGATGTCGGACCCGTTGACGCCCTCACCGACCTGCTTCTCGTTGCCGTACATCTCGGCCGTGTCGATGTGGCGGTAGCCGACGTCGAGCGCGGTCCGCACCGCGTCGACCGTCTTCTCCGGCTCGATCTGGAACACACCGAAACCGAGCTGCGGGATCTCGACGCCGTTGTTGAGGGTGATGAGTGGGACTGTCATGGAACACCTTTCGCGTCTATGGAACTAACAGATACATCGCGATAGCCGGGGGACTCCGTGCACGCTCGGTCTGCATGCGCGGCGTCGTGGCCGAGGCCTATCTGGCGAGATAATTCGATCCGAAGGGGTCAGGGCAGCAATACGAACTTGCCGCGCGGATGCGACGACAAGATGTCGTCGAGTGCCTTGGCGGCCTGGTCCAACGGATACGTCCGGGCGACGTCTGTCACCAGAGCGCCCGATGCCGCGTCTGTGATGAGGTCGTCGATTGCGTTGCTGCGGTTCTCTTTGCTCTGCGGAGTGGAACCGTTGATCAGCACGATGCCGTCGTCGCCGCGTCCGAACGCCGCGATGCTGACGATGCGGTCGCGGTCGTCGACGAGCACGAGGGACACGTCGATTGCCTCGTCGGTGCCCACCGTGTCGATCGCCGCCGTGACCGGCTTCTCCGCAGCAGCTTGTACACGCTCGAGAAGGCCGTCGCCGTATGCGACAGGGATGGCCCCGAGTTCGCGCAGATGGTCGTGATTGGCGGGCGCGGCGGTGGCGATGACGGTAGCTCCGATCTTGCGTGCCAACTGCACCGCGATCACGCCGACCGCTCCGGCGCCGCCGTGGATGAGCACGGTGTCGTCGGCGCGCACGCCGGCGGTGGCGATCGCGTCGGCCGCGGTGACACCTGCCAGCAGGAGACTCGCCGCATGTTCGTCATCGAGTCCTGCCGGTTTGCGGTGAACCGACTTCTCATTGACGACGACGTGGTCGGCGTAGGCGCCTGAGATCGGGTAGGCGATGACCTCGTCGCCGACCGCGAAGCCAGGTGTCTGGCCGTCGAGTGGATCGCCGACGGCACGGACGACGCCTGCGAGTTCGTTGCCGATAGGAATGGGAAGTTTCGATTCGTCGGTGCCCATCACTCCGCGCACGGTCTTGGCGTCGGCGGGATTGACGCCGATCGCCGTGACATCGATGACGACTTGTCCTGGGTCGGGGAGTGGCAATTCGGCTTTCACGATCTCGACGACCGTCGAAGGTTCGCCGTATTCGTTGGCCACAGCCTGCCGCGCGGTGACGGCGGCCGACTCGATGTCGAGAGTGTTCTCGTTGGTCGGTGTCTTCGCTGAGTCAGTAGTCGAGGAGTCTGAGTTCGTTGAATCGGCCATAACTGTTTCAAGGCGTAGGCACCGTCGCGCTATTCCGATCCGAAGGTCACCGTCCGGTGTCGATCGCTGTACTCGGACAGCAGCGGATGAGAGAAAGTCTTCTTAAATTGGTAACTGATTAGTTACCATTTGCTGTGTGCAGGACATCTTCGACGCATTGGCAGACCCGGTCCGACGACGCATTCTCGACCACATCGCGACGGCGCCGATGCGCGTGATCGACCTCACGCGTGAATTGTCTACCGAGGCGACGATTTCGCGACCCGCCGTGAGTAGGCACCTGCGGGTGCTCGACGACGCGGGACTTGTCTGCGTCGAGGACAGGGGACGCGAGCGGCTGCATCGATTGCGTCCGGCGGCGCTCGACGAGGTGACGAAGTACGTCGCCTCCCTGACATCGCTCGATCGGCCACAGAGCGAGGTGTTGCCACCGATCAGTCAGCATGCCCTCGATGCGCTCGCCACCGAGGTGTACAGAACCCGCAAAGACTGCGCGAAAGGCGAGCGGTCACTGCGGCGATCCCATGGGAAAGAGGAGGCGGGATGATCCCCGAACCGACGGGACGATACCGAAAACTGAGTGAGCGCAACGTTATCGAGTTCGAACGCGAGTTCCGTGCGTCGATAGAGGACGTGTGGGCTGCGGTCACCGAATCCGACAGGTTGGGGCGATGGTTCGGCACCTATACCGGCGACCCTGAATCCGGTCGGGTCGAACTCGTGATGACCGCCGAAGGCGACGACGTGGCGTCGACTCCATGGAACATCGTCGAGTGCACACCGCCCCGGATTCTGCAGGTGGTGTCGGAAGATGAAGGGCTCGTATGGGATCTGCGCGTCGAATTGAGCGAGGTCGACGGACTCACCACGCTGGTTATGCGGCAGATCTTCGACGACACGGGCGGCGTCGAGACCGTTGGTCCCGGCTGGGAGTACTACCTTGATCGGCTGGTCGCGGTCGTGGTCGGAGCCGGCGTCGAGGACATCGATTTCGACGACTACTATCCGGCGCAAGCCGAGCACTACCGGCGTATCGCCGAGCAGATGACCGACGCTGATTGACTCAGCGCTGAAACCACGCCTCCGAGGTGTCGGCCAGTGCCTTCTCGATGCGCAGCTTCGACGTCTCGGAAAGGCTCGAGGGCAACGCATCTGGCGCGAACCACGCGACATCGGTGTTCTCGTCGTCGGCTGCGCGTGGCGTACCTGCGACGTGGCGGACCAGGAAACACACGTCGAGGTATTGCGTCTGATCGCCGTTGGGATAGGTGACCATCGGAGTGACGTCGACGCTGGTCAATCGAACCACCTCCGCGTCGACGGCGGTCTCCTCTGCGATCTCCCGGATGATCGCTCGTGCCGGCTGTTCTCCCGGTTCGAGCACGCCGGAGACGACTGCCCATTCGGCCGTGTCGGCGCGCTGCGTGAGCAGGATGTGTCCGCGGTCGTCACGGACCACTCCGCTCACACCGGAGAGCCATAGCGGCATATGCCCTACGTGGGAGCGCAGTTCGGTGATGAATCCGGGAATCGGCATGAGGCCATCTTGCCGTGGTCGGTTCGTTTTGTGTCGTAGGTCCTCGGGTCGTGCGGTGGAGTGGCAGGATCGGCTACGAACGATCCGGGTCGAGCGTGCGGCGGGAACATGCAGGCGAAAGGTGTAATCGATGCGCGGTAGAGGTGTCTTCGGGGTGCTGGTCGGCATCGGACTGGTCGGGGTTGTGTGGGCGATTGTCGACGTTGTCGATCGCGGCTGGTCGAGTGTTCCGGGTAGCACGTGGGTGTGCGCGGTGCTCGGGCTGGTGCTCGTCGTCTTCGCGCTGTATCGGGAGTTCGGCGGGTCTCCGCTGATCACTGTCGACCACGAGAACATCGCCGAGGAGTACGAGGCGCAGAAGCGCGCCGACGGCCTGGAGGCCAACTGGATCACCAAGCCCGGGTATGCGGACGCACAGACCGACGCTGCACTCGGCCGCGATGAACCGGAGAAGAAGTAGCTGCGACACGGACCTTGTCGAGTATGTGTTCGACGAATCTGTCGGTGGTGGGTGCTTCACTGTGGTGTGCGCGTGTAAGAGCGCATCCGATCGCCGAGATGAGGCATGGCAAAATGAACACCCCTACTACGCACAATGTGTCGCGCGGGCCGTCCGCATCGCCCGGTTGGGCGGAGATGCGGACGTGGCTGATCCGGGAGCTGGGCGCGATGCCGAACGCGGCTGTACTCGATCTCGGACCCGCGGGACTCGACACCACAGTTGCCCCTGACGCCGACGTCGAGTGCGCCCAGGTGCACGTCCTGCACGGCGATGTCTACCTGGTGAGATTGTCGACTGCCCTGATGGAGCGTCCTCGACTTTCCGGCTATTCGGTACCGCGGTCGGTGCGCAATCGGTGGCGCCTCGACGACCGCTTCGACGACTGCACCCACGGTTATCTCGTGAGCGCCTCTGCAGAACTCATCGCCGACATCTGCATCGGCTGGTTCCGGGACCGGTGTGCGTGGGGCAATCCGGCATCCCTCGGGTGGAGTTACACCGCGCCGCAGCCGGCTCGGGGATGCCCCTGATCTTTCCCCCAGATCGGTTCCGAACAGGTGATTTCCCTGCAGATCTCGCGCATCGTGGAGTCATGACCACTTCATATGACAGCACCAGCACATCGTCGAACAGCAATAACAACAACGGCTCGGGAATGGGCTTCTGGAAGATCCTGGGGATCGTTGTCGTGGCGCTGATTGCGCTCGCGATCATCGGCCCGGTACTCAAGGGACTCTTCTGGGTCGGGCTCATCGCCCTCGCGATCTACGGCGGCTACATGCTCTTCCGGTCGTCGCGGTCCTCGAGGTCGAGTGGTGGTTCATCGGGCTTCTGAGGACGGCAAACGATCACCCGCGAATTCGCTAGCGCGACAGCATGATTCAGTTCAGCGGATTCGGTGAGGTGTGGGACGTCCAACTCCCGCGCGAGATGGTCACCAGGTTTGTTACGTGCGTACCATTGTCCGGTGTCCGTTGACAGCGATGCCGTACCGGTGACCCGGCTCCTGGTGCAGACCGGCCCGGATGCGCCCGACCCAGCCGTGATGAGCGAGTCGACCACGCTCGCCGAACCGATCCACCCACCAGGGGCCGCACAGGACTCCGAAACGACCGGGTCCGCGGACCCCGCCGAGTGCCCAGACGACTCGGCGGGGATCGCCGACTCGACTGGGATTGCTGCCGGCTTTGCCGACCAGGCCGATTTCGGCGCCGTCACAGGCGAAATCGATACGCGAACGGGCGAGTTCTTCACCCGGATGAATCGTCGTGATCGGCCCGGAGCCACGTCGACCCGTCTGGGTGGACACAGCGCGCACAGTCCGCGCAGCGCCGGCGCGGCACGGCGTCGACGATCAAGTGAAGCTGCGCGGGCGGTGGATGCCCCGGTGCCGATTCTCGACCGACTCACCCGCATGGCGGTCTCCGCGCATCGGGTCACCGATCCGATGTCGGTGCCCGGCGAGATCACCATCGACCTCGACGACGCCTGGCAGGCCGCACAGTCGCCGGGATGTCTGCGCCTATTCGTCGCGGGAAACGGTTGTGAAGGCACCATCGCGATCGTGCTCACCCGGTTCATCGTCGACCATCACACCGACCTCGGTGCACTTCTCGACCATGCGCCCGTCGAGGCCCGCGCCCTGCCGGGCTGGGACGAAGACGACGTCGTCACCACTGCTCGAGGGTTTCGCACGGAGGGTGCGTCGCTGCAGACGGGGACGTACCTCGATCTCGGCGAGCGCAGGTTCTGCGCACTGCGATACGAGGTCTTTGCGCGTGGGAACGTCGCGTACCTGGTCCACACGACCGGCATAGTGCCGCTCCGCGAAGGGCGCGAGCTGTGTCGTGAGGTCGTCGCCGCGGTCAGCAGCGTGGGGCTCGACGACTGAGCTCGGGGTAGTCGGGGTTTCGAGGTGACGCCCGGGGTGGATCAACGAGGGGGAGAGCAATGGTGAGTCGTGCCGATCGCGTCGTCGACTTGGAGTCGGTACTCGCTGCGGAAGCCCAGTTCGTCGACGATCCGACCGACCAGGGTTGGCTGACCGCGACGGCAGCGGGTGAACGGGTCTACGTGCGGATGGGCGATTTTCCCGACGAGGATCTCTGGTCACTCTGGCTCGGCGACGGTCGGTGGATGGATTTCACCGTGCCTCCTGCTCGCTGGAACCTGCGGGTCCGCGCTGCCCGCTGGTCGGCCGACGCCCGGGAACGACTCCCGAAGAACGAGTTTCACGACTGAGGGTGGTCTCGACAGGCTCCACCAGCGGGCATGAGCTCAGCCGGAGGAGTGGGGTTGCTCCGGCCCAAATGTGTGTCGAACGTAAGGATGTGGGTGCTGCAGCACCCACATCCTCACAAACGACACACATCTACCGAGCCAGGCCACCCCGGGGCGAGGACCGGTGCCGCGGGATGGTCTCGACAAGCTCGACCAGCGGATCGACTTGACCCGTGGATCGGGCTCGACCAGCGGATCGGCTCGACCAGCGGATCGGGCTTGACCCGCGGATCGGGCTCGACCGGCGGCGGCGTCAGGAACGGCGCGACGAGTCGGGGGTCACCAGTTCGCCGGGCATCTCGCTCGCGTCGGCGGCGACGGCGGCGAGCTCTTCGCCGAGTGATTCGGCAGGCTGATGCGACTCCGCGGCGGCACCGTCGACCGTCTCGACCTTCATCGTCTTGCTGCCGGTGAACAGCGACGCGATCGCGCCGATCACGCAGCAGATCATGGCGAAGGTGAACGCCGCGGTGAGGCCGTCGGAGAACGGATCGCTGATCAGGTGCGGGAAGAAGTTGAGCCCGGTGAGGTGATCGGCGCTGGCCTGCGGAAGTGACTGCAGTGCCTGGCCCCCGACCTCCTTGATCGGGTTGTACCCGAGGAACGCGGCGAACAGAATGCCGACCGTCGGCAGGTGCGCGATTCCGTTGGCAGCTTCCGACGGCATGCCGTTGGACGTGAGTCCGCTGTACATGGCCGTCGGCAGGTGCTGGCTCAGACCCGCGATCATCAGCGAGAAGAAGAGGCCGATCGACAACACCATCGCAGCGTTCTGGAACGTCGTCATCATGCCCGCGCCGGAACCACGAGACGTGATCGGAAGGCTGTTCATGACCTCCGCTCGGTTCGGCGAGGCGAACAGGCCCATGCCGACGCCGTTGATCAGCAGGATCAGTGCGAACACCCAGTAGTCGAAGTCGACGGGGATCGCGATGAGTGCCGCGAAGGTGCCTGCAGTGATGAGCATGCCGAGCGTGGTGAACCACTTGGTGCCCAGCTTGTCGCTGAGCGCGCCCGACACCGGTGCGCTGAGGAGGAAGCCGATGGTCATCGGAACCATGTAGATACCTGCCCACAGCGGGGTGCGGCTGTAGTCGTAGCCGTGCTGCGGTAGCCAGATTCCCTGCAGCCAGATGATGAGCAGGAACTGCAGTCCACCACGACCGATCGACGCCATCAGGTTGGCGAGGTTGCCGTATGCGAAGGAGCGGTTGCGGAACAGAGAGAGTTCGAACAACGGGCTCGCGACCTTGGTCTCGATCAGCACGAAGATGGCCAGGACGATGACACCGCCGATCAGGCCGGCGAGGACCCACGGGTTCGTCCACCCCATGTTCGAGGTGCCGTAGGGCTGGATGCCGTAGGTGATGGCGATGAGGATCGCGACCAGGCCGACGGCGAAGGTGACGTTGCCCCACCAATCCATCTTGGCGTGCTTGCGGACACCGGTGTCACGCAGCTTGAGGTAGGCCCAGATGGTTCCGACGACGCCGAAGGGCACTGAGACCAGGAAGATGTAATGCCACTGAATCGGCGCGAGCAAACCGCCGACGAGCAGGCCGAGGAACGAGCCTGCGATGGCTGCGACACCGTTGATGCCCATTGCCAGACCACGCTGGTTCGGTGGGAAGGCGTCGGTGAGGATGGCCGACGAGTTGGCCATCAGGAACGCTCCTCCGACGCCCTGAATGATGCGCCAGAAGATCAGCCAGATAGCTGCCTCGCTGCCGTCGAACCAGGTGATCGCCAACAGGATCGACGAGACGGTGAAGATGGCGAAGCCCATGTTGTACATCCGGGCGCGACCGAACATGTCACCGAGTCGTCCGAAGCTCACCACCAGCACCGCGGTGACGACGAGGAATCCCATCATCATCCACAGCAGGTAGCTGGTGTTCTCGGGGAGAAGCGGATTGAGGTTGATGCCCTTGAAGATGTCAGGCAGCGCGATGAGCACGATCGATGAGTTGATGGTCGCGATCAGCATGCCGAGCGTCGTGTTCGACAGCGCTATCCACTTGTAGTGGGGATCGTGAGCGGGAGCCTGTGCCGGTTGGGCGGACCCGGCGCCGTTAACCGCAGTGGTCATGTGAATCCTTTTGCAAAGTCAGTGAACGGAGGAAGTCGTCAGTGGAGATATCTGGTGGTGGGGATGGGGGGCACTCCGCGGAGCAGGTGATGCCGTCAGGTCGAGATCTCCTCTGCCAGCGCGTCGGCGAGATCCTCGATGGCCGCGTGGACGCGCTCTCGCTGCTGAGAATCGAGCCGCTCCATCGCGGCTCCGAGTAACTGGGCTTTTTTGGTACGAGCGTGCGTGATCACATCCGCGCCTTCGGGGGTTGCCACCAGGAGACGCGCCCGACCGTCCTCGGGATCGGGTGTCCTGGTCACGTACCCGAGTTGCTCGAGGCTCGCGACGAGGCGTGAGATCGTCGGCAACGCGACCGACTCACGCTCGGCAAGTGCCGACATGCGCAGCGGGCCGTGCGCGTTGATCGTCCAGAGCGCCGATGCCGTTCCGACGCTGAGATTGCCGGTCCCACTGGTGCGAAGTGCGCGGGTGACGCGAACCAGATGATGGTGCAGCACCGCGACGTCGTTGGTGCCTGCCCCGTCGAGCGTCGTGGAGATGATTGAAGTGGAGTCGGACAGGGTGATCACCTTCTTTGTCAATCGTGCTCGATTGGTCGAACTTGTCGATAACTGTGTTGTTTTCCGGGCTACGAATGCCCTGATGACGAGAAGTCGGTCAAGGGACCCAGCCACGATCAATATAGTTGCTTGATGCTAAGTAATCGAATCGTAAACTCGGCGAAGGGTGTTCGCTCGAGGGGTGTCTGTGCTTCGGGAGGAATGAGCCGTCGGCGTCGGTACGTTGGATGTGGCGACCCATTCACCGACGAAACGAGGACTCTCATGACCCAGGTGATCATCATCGGCGGACACGGCAAGATCGCACTGCGACTGGCCAAGATCTTGAGCGACAGGGGAGACAAGGTCACCTCCGTCATTCGTAACGACGCCCAATCCGACGACGTCTCGGCGACCGGCGCGGAGCCGCTGCTCGCAGATGTGGAGAAGCTCGACACAGCCGGCCTCGCCTCGGTCCTGGCGGGACAGGACGTCGTCGTGTGGTCGGCAGGTGCTGGTGGTGGAAGTCCAGAACGCACCTACGCCGTCGACCGGGATGCGGCCATCCGGTCGATGGATGCGGCGAAAGCGGCAGGCGTCAACCGATACATCATGGTTTCGTACTTCGGCGCCGGACCCGATCACGGTGTGCCGGAAGGTGATTCGTTCTACGCGTACGCGGAATCGAAGGCCGAGGCCGACGAGTATCTGAAGAAGACCGACCTGGAATGGACGATTCTCGGACCGAGTGCACTCACGGACGACCCGGGCACCGGCCGCATCGACGTCACGCACAAGGGCGACTGGACGAAGGGGCACACCAGCCGCGACAACGTCGCGCAGGTCGCGGCGGCCGTGATCGTCGAGCCGTCGACCATCGGCACGTTCATCGAGTTCAACGACGGCTCCACGCCGATCGCGGAGGCCATCAAGCCAGCATAATCGGGTGGTGACCCCTGACCTCGGTGATCCAGTGAGTGGCAGACTCAACGCCCTCGGCAGACTCGGCGACATCGTCGGGTCGTCGCACGTCCTCAGCGACGCCGATGCGATGGCGGGTTACCTCACCGACTGGACAGGTCGCTGGACCGGCAGCGCCGTCGCGGTTGTCAGACCCCGCACCACCGAGGAGGTGTCCGCGGTCGTCGGGCTGTGCGCCGACGAAGGTATCGCGATCTGTCCGCAGGGCGGCAATACCGGGCTTGTCGGCGGGTCGATCCCGCCCGCCGACGCCTCGACTCCTGCGATTGTGCTGTCGACCGCACGTATGACCGACATCGACGAGATCGACACGGTCGGTCGCAGCGTCGGCGTGCAGGCAGGGCTGACGCTTGCGGCACTCGATGCGCGGGCGTCGAGTGTGGGTCTCCGGTTCGGCGTCGATCTCGCGTCGCGCGAGTCGGCAACGCTCGGCGGAATGGTGGCGACCAACGCGGGCGGCACCCGAATGATCCGGCATGGCAACACCCGCAGTCAGCTACTCGGGATCGAGGCCGTGCGCGCAGATGGACAGGTCCTGCGCCGCTGGCGCAACCTCGTGAAAGACAATGTGGGATACGACATTCCGGGCCTGCTCGCGGGGAGCGAGGGAACCCTGGCCGTCATCACGCGCGTGCTCGTCCGCCTCGTTCCGACGACCGGAGCGACCGTCGTATTCATCGCTGCGATCGACGACGTATCGGTTGCACTCGCGCTGATCGACGCCGTATCCGATGCCGGCCTGACTACAGAGGCCGCGGAAATCATGACCCAGGCGGGCGTCGACCTGGTGCACGAGCACGGAGTCCGACGGCCCGTGTCGACTCCCGCGCAGTTCTATGTCCTCCTGGAGGTCTCGGGTCCGCACGACGCGGAAGACGTTGTGCTGCAAGTGCTTGACGGTCAGTCGAGCGTCGTCGACGCGGTCGTGGAACCGGGTCCTTCGCGCGATCTGTGGCTCGTACGTGAGAGTCATACCGAATCCATTGCGCGGTCGACGACGACGCCGGTGGTCAAGCTCGACGTCTCGGTTCCGCTGCGGGAATTGCCGGTGGCCTTCGATGAGCTCGCCGCCATCGCTGATGACGATTGTCGGCCAATCCTTTTCGGGCACGTGGGCGACGGGAACATCCACGTGAACCTGCTCGACGTCGCCGAGAAATCGGTGGAATCGTTGAGTGACAAGGTGTTTCGAATCGTCTCCGCCCACGGCGGCAGCATCAGCGCGGAACACGGAATCGGCCGCGCGAAAGTCGCCTGGACCGGACTCGGTCGATCGGCAGTCGACCTCGACACGATGAGGGCGATCAAGGCTGCGCTCGATCCGTCGGGGCTTCTCAACCCGGGAGTTCTCTTCGGGTAGCGACCGCATCGCGGTGTTCTGAAATGCCTGATCTTTTGAATTGCCCCTGCCACGAATTGCCCGCATTAGCGCCGACCACCTCGAACAGGCGATGCGAGCGGCGACACACTCGGTTGAGCAACTACTGACCGACCACATGACCGGTCTTGCGCCCCCATTGGCCCCTATGCTCAATCGCGAATTTATGATCAAAACCAGTCAATTCACGGGGGAATCAGTGCTGCGCAACGGATTTCGTATTTGTCCGATTCGTTCACGTCGCATCGGGTCGACGGTCGTCACGGCAGTGTCTGCGGCGCTCCTGGCCGCAGCGCTTCTCGCGCCGACGGCGGATGCGGCGACAAGCGTCGGTGCAGACCCCGTGGGTAGCGGTCCCGTACAGTCCAACTTCCGCGCGGCGGCACGATTCTCGAATCCCGAAGCGAATCCACCGGGCGCAAACAACTGGGCCTGTCGACCATCTGCTGCCCATCCGCGTCCCGTCGTTCTGGTGCATGGAACCTGGGAATCGGCGTATCAGACTTGGGCAGGCTTTGCGCCGGTGCTTGCGAGGCACGGATTCTGTGTCTTCGCACCGAACCTGGGAATACTGTCTGCGACCGATGGTGGCGGAATACCCGCACGGCAGCACGGCGGCGAGTACGGCGCGGGCCACGTCGACGAGTCGTCGGCACAGCTTGGTGCGTTCGTTGATCGGGTGCTGCGGGCGACCGGTGCGCGCCAGGTCGATCTCGTCGGCCACTCTCAGGGCGGTGTCATCGCGCGCGGCTACCTGAAGTTCCACGGTGGTGCGGATGCGTCGAATCCTCAGCGCAACAAGGTGTCTCACGTGGTGACAATGGTCGCGACCAATCATGGTACGACGATGAACGGATTGGTCGGTCTCGAGAACGATCTCCGGGCAGTGAGCATCGACATGAGCTCCGAGGTTGGCGCAGCGTCGGGCCCCGCCGGTGCGGATCAAGAGGTGGGGTCGGCGTTCATCACTCGACTCAACCGCGGTGGTGACACTCTGCCGGGAATCGGCTACACGGTGCTCACCACTATCTACGACGAGGTCTCCACGCCGTACACGGCTTCGTTTCTGACGGCTGGTCCCGGTGCCCGCGTCGAGAACATCGTGATCCAGAACGGCTGCGCCGACGACCACACCGAGCACACCGACTTCACCTACTCGCCACGAGCGCAGTCCCTGGCGCTGCGGGGCCTCGGCGCCGACGCCCCGGTGGTGTGCGTCGCACGGTGACGGCCGGTGGGGATCACACTTAGTTGAGATCACCGTGATTCATGGTCTGGGCTCATCGGCGTGGTGGTGCGTAGCGTCGAATAACCGTGACTGCGACTCCCACGACCGCATCTGATCCGCTCGCCGGATCGCCGAACGCCGCGAGCACGCCGAACGCCGCGAGCACGCCGACCGCTGCAAGCGCGGAGCCGCGGACAGACGAGACCGACGGCGAGCGGCGTCGGCGGTTGCGGACCGTCGCGGTGGCGAGTCTGCTCGGGACGACCGTCGAGTGGTACGACTTCTTTCTGTACGCGACCGCGGCGAGTCTTGTCTTCAACACGGTGTTCTTCCCGCACCAGAGCGGATTCGTCGGCACTCTGCTCACGTTCGCGACCTTCGCCGTGGGGTTCGTGGTGCGTCCGATCGGCGGCGTCGTGTTCGGTCACATCGGTGACCGGATCGGCCGGAAGAAGACGCTGGCGTTGACGATGGTGATGATGGGCCTCGCGACCGCACTGATGGGCGTGCTGCCGACGGCCGCGCAGGTCGGGATCGTCGCACCGATCCTGCTCCTGGTACTCCGCGTCGTGCAGGGGTTCGCGCTCGGCGGGGAGTGGGCGGGTGCGGTCCTGCTCGCCGTCGAGCACAGTCCGCGGGGGCGTCGAGGCTTCTTCGGTTCGATTCCGCAGATCGGTCTGGCGCTCGGCCTCGCACTGGGCACGGCGATGTTCGCGCTGTTGCAGGTGGTTTTCGACGACGACGCGTTCCTCGCCTACGGATGGCGCATCGCCTTCCTCGGCAGCATCGTGTTGGTCGTCATCGGGTTCGTGGTGCGCCTGAAGGTCGACGAGACGCCCGCCTTCCGGGAGGTCGACAAACTCTCCCAGAAATCGTCTGCGCCACTCAAGGAGGTGGTGCGTCGACCGTATACGCGCAACACCGTGCTCGGGCTGCTCGCTCGCTGGGGTGAAGGGTCGGCGTTCAACACCTGGGGTGTGTTCGCGATCGCCTATGCGACAACACAACTCGTTCTGCCCAAGGTCTCGGTGCTGATCTCGGTGACAATCGCCTCGCTGGTGATGGCCGTGCTGCTACCGGTGTCGGGCGTGCTCACCGACCGGTTCGGCCCCAAGCGCGTGTACCTGGCGGGCATGATCGCCTACTCGCTTGCGGTGTACCCGGTGTTCGCGCTCTTCGGCACCGCCGACCTCATCTGGTTCACCGTGGGACTCGTGGCGGTGTTCGGCGTGGTGCACGCCCTGTTCTATGGCGCGCAGGGCACGCTGTTCGCGAGCCTGTATCCGACGCCGGTCCGCTACACCGGGCTGTCGGTGGTGTATCAGTTCTCCGGCATCTACGCGTCGGGTCTCACGCCGCTCATCTTGACCGCGCTGCTCGGCGCGGCGGGTGGCACGCCGTGGCTGGCCGCGGGCTACCTGGTGCTGACCGGACTGATCAGCGTCGTCGCCACCTCGCTGATCCGCCGCAGCGACCAGTTCTTCTAGGAGATCATCGAGCGCGCGCAGTCGTCGCGTGGTGATTGGGGTGTTGTGCGCGGGAGACGACAGGGAATGGCGCGGGTGTTCGAGGTGGTTGGCAGTGTCGTGCAGAACGTTTCCGACACGGCCAGTGACGCAGAGATGTCGCTGCTGCCGCTTCTCGACCAACGAGTGAGCGCATCGAACTTCGACGGGGCGTACGAGATCCTGCCGCACACTATGAGGCAACACCATGTCGGCGATAGGTCGGGTTGCCCGCGGCGTCGATCCACGTATCAATGCCGCCGGTGGCGCGACCTCGGCATCGGACCGCCGCTCGCCGTCTGACATCACGTTCGCACGGCATCACGCGGGCGTGGACGGGCGGGTGTGAGGCCCGGCCGGCACCTACAGCGCCGCGAGAACCTCCGACGATTCGACGGGCAGCGAGAACATCGGATAGTCGAACGAGATGGCGTTTTCGTGTTCGGCCGGCGACGTCGCGGCGGTGCAGTCGGTCAGCGTGATGACGCGGTAGCCGTTCTCGTAGCCTGATCGCATCGTCGACTCGACGCAGCAGTTGGTGAGGAATCCGGCGAGGATGATCGTCTCGATTCCCTTGCTGCGCAGAATGAAATCGATGTTGGTGCTCGCGAAGGTGTCGAGGCCGCGCTTGCCCTCGATGAGGATGTCGCCCTCCGTCGGGGTGAGATCGTCGACGATCGCGGCACCCCACGTGCCCTTCACGAAGGCGTTGCCGTCGACGACGCCCTTGAGGATTCCGTACGGGTGTCGGGTCAGTTCGCCGTAGCCCGGCGCGAAGGTGATGGGTGCGTGCATGATCGTCACGCCTGCGGCGCGGGCCTTGTCGACGAGTGTGACGGTGTTGGACAGCATCCCCGTCGAGTCCATGACCTCGGCGACGGCGTCGTGCAGAACGCCTCCGTCGCTGGTGAACTCGTTCTGGTACTCGATGAGAACCAGTGCGGTGGTTGCTGGGTCGAGGGTGAGCGTGTCGTCGGCCATGAATACTCCCAGTGTGCAGTGATCGGGGTCACAAGAATTCAACTGCGTGCTGGGTCGTCGCGCAAGGTTGTCGGTGAGCGCGCGTCCCCGCCGAATCGGTGAGACGATGCAGACGTGACGACCGATCAGGTGAGTGACCGGCTGGCCGAGCTCGCACAGCGCTGCGGAGTGAGTATCGGCTACACCGGTTGGGATCAGGAGTATCACGAGGTATCGCGGGACACGCTGGTTGCGGTGCTCGCATCGCTCGACGTCGCGGCAGGCACCGACGTCGAGATCGAGCAGTCCCTGGCAGAACTCGACGTCGCCCCGTGGCGGTCCTTCCTGCCCCCGGTCACCGTTGTCACCGAGGGTGATGACACGACATTTGCTGTGCACGTTCCGCACGGCGATCCGGTTGCGGTCTGCATCCGAACGGAATCGGGGGACACGCTCACGCCGACACAGCTCGACGTATGGATTCAACCGCGGGACGTCGATGGTGTGCTCACCGGGCGGGCGACGTTCGCGTTGCCGTCGGATCTGCCGCAGGGCTATCACGAGATCGTCGCGGCCAATCCGGCGCGCGACGTCAACGCGACTGCACCCTTGATCGTCACACCACGTCGGCTCTCGACCGCAGACGACCTGCTCGGCGCGCAACAGTGGGGGCTGGCACTGCAGCTGTACTCGGTGCGTTCGGCGTCGTCGTGGGGGGTCGGCGACTTTGCCGACCTCGCCCAGGTATGCGAGGTCGCGGGCAGTGTCTACGGCGCCGACTTCGTGCAGGTCAATCCGATGCATGCCGCGTCACCACGCCCACCTGTCGAGGCATCGCCATACCTGCCTGCGACGCGTCGTTTCGTCAATCCGCTCTACATCAGGATCGAGGAGATCCCCGAGACCGACGATCTGCCGAAGGCGCAACGCAAGTGGATCAAGGGACTGCAGAAAGAGTTCTTCACCGACGACCTCGATCCGTCGAGAATCAAGCGCAACAAGTCATACCGGGCAAAGCTCGACGTGCTCGAACTCGTCCACGACGTTCCGCGCAGTAAGCGTCGAGATCACGCCTTTCTGCGGTTCCGAAAGCGAGAGGGCAAGGGGCTCAAGGGTTTCGCTACGTGGTGTGTTCTCGTAGAACGGTTCGGAAGTGATGAGACCGCCTGGCCGGACAAGGCTTCTGATCCGCGATACCTCAAGCGAATTCGCCGTCGGTACAGCGATCGCGTCGACTTCTACATGTGGTTGCAGTGGATCTGCGACGAGCAGCTGGCCGCGGCCCAACACGCGGCGATGTCGTCGGGTACGAGTATCGGGATCATCACCGATCTGGCCGTCGGCGTCGACCGTCACGGAGCAGACGCCTGGATGCTCGGGGACGTGCTGGCCTCTGGCGCGACCGTCGGCGCACCACCGGACGGCTTCAATCAGCAGGGGCAGGGCTGGAATCAGCCGCCCTGGCATCCCGGCCGACTCGCGGCGGCAGGCTATGAGCCGTATCGTGACATGCTGCGGACAGTTCTGCGGCATGCGGGTGGCCTCCGCGTCGACCACATTCTCGGGCTCTTCCGGCTGTGGTGGATTCCCGACGGTATGGGTCCCGCGGGCGGCACGTATGTCCGCTACGACCACGACGCACTGCTAGGCATCCTGGCACTCGAGGCGCAGCGGGCAGGTGCGGTGGTGATCGGTGAGGATCTCGGAGTCTTCGAGCCGACGGTGCAGACCGCGCTGGCGCAACGCGGAATCCTCGGGACGTCGATCCTGTGGTTCGAGCACGGCCCATACGCACCCATCCCGCCGGAGGAGTACCGAGAACTCTGCCTCACCTCAGTGACCACGCATGACCTGCCGCCGACGCTGGGCTACCTCGCAGGTGAGCACATCGATCTACGCGCTGAGCTCGGATTGCTCGAGACGTCCGAGTCGGAGGAACGCGCCCGTGACGCGCGCGACCGCGACGCCATCCTCGACCTCGCTCGCGCACGCGGGCTGCTCGATCCGGACATCGCGCTGACGAGTGCTGAGACCGTGGAAGGGCTGTATCGGCTCATCGCGGCAAGCCCGTCGGTGCTGCTCGGCGTGGCACTCGTCGACGCCGTCGGGGAGCGTCGGATTCAGAACCAACCGGGCACCGACAGCGAGCAATACCCCAACTGGTGCATCCCCCTCGCAGACGAGGACGGGACCGTCGTGCTGGTCGAGGATCTCGCCAGCAGTCGTCGGTTCGCCGACCTCGTCGCGGCCCTGGTGGGAGAGGGCGTCGGCGCGCATCGACGCTCGCTGCTGTAGGACTGACCGGCCGAGGTCTGACTTACCGGGATCGGTTGGCCTGAAGCGCAATCATGCGAAGGCGCGGGCGTTCTCGCGTCGCACGGCCACGGCGGTCAACACCAGCGCGATGAGCGCGAGCACACCGACGGCCACATTGAACACGACCCCCGACGTCTTGAGTCCCCAGTGCGATGCCGCGATACCCTCGCCGACGATGGGGATCGAGATGGCGACGTACGCGACGACGAAGAACGTCGACATCACCTCGGCGCGACGATCAGCGGGACTTGCGGCGACGACCGACGCGAGTCCCTTGCTGAACGAAAGGCCTTGTCCCGCACCGGCAATCAATGCTCCGATGACGAGCAGCGTGAACGAGGCGGCGAGTAGTCCGCCCACCAGGACGGCCATGCCGACGACCAGGAGCGCACAGCCCGCGATCAGTGCGTTCGGTGGGGATCGTGCGACCCGCGATCTGCGCTGCGGCGGACGCGCCGAACAGGAGGAACACCAGACTACCGGCGAGTGCGGGCGAGTGGATGCCGAGCACGTGCGAGACGAACGACGGGGTGACGCCGGTGAATGTGCCCATCACCGCGAAACCTGCGAAGGCCGCGATCGCGGCACGTGCGAAGACCGCG
>NZ_DLSO01000195.1:0-83985 GCF_002500165.1 Gordonia sp. UBA7860
TGCTCGAGGAGCGCGTCGCGGCGCTCGAGGGCGCCACCGCGGCCGTCGCAGTCTCGAGTGGCCAGGCGGCCGAGACCATGGCCATCTTGAACATCGCGGGCGCCGGTGACCACATCGTGTCGTCGACTTCGATCTACGGTGGCACCTACAACCTCTTCAAGTACACCCTCGCCAAGGCGGGCATCGAGGTCACCTTCATCCTCGACGAGAACGACCCCGAGCAGTGGCGCCAGGCGGTACGCCCGAACACGAAAGCCCTCTACGCCGAGACGATCGGCAACCCCGCCATCAATGTGCTCGACATTCGCGCCGTCGCCGACACCGCGCACGAGATCGGCGTGCCGCTCATCGTCGACAACACCGTCGCCACCCCGTATCTGCTCAACCCGCTCGCGCACGGCGCCGACATCGTCGTGCACTCGGCCACCAAATACATCGGTGGGCACGGAACCGCGATCGGCGGCGTGATCATCGACGGCGGCACCTTCGACTGGCGTGTCCAGCGCGACGGCAAAGACCTCTTCCCCGGTTTCACCACGCCCGACCCGAGCTACCACGGCGCGGTCTTCGCCGATCTCGGCGCTCCCGCGTACGCACTCAAGGCACGCGTGCAGTTGCTCCGCGACACCGGCGCAGCAATCTCGCCGTTCAACGCGTTCCTGCTCGCACAGGGTCTCGAGACCTTGAGCCTGCGCGTCGAGCGTCACGTCGCCAACGCGAAGCGCGTCGCCGAATACCTCAACGACAACCCGCAGGTCGAGGAGGTCTACTACGCCGGTCTGTCGTCGTCGCCCTGGTACAAGCGCGGCCAGGAGCTCGCACCGAAGGGGCAGGGCGCTGTCATCGGGTTCGAGATCGCAGGCGGCGTCGACGCGGGCAAGCGGTTCGTCGAGGCGCTCACACTGCACAGCCACGTCGCCAACATCGGTGATGTGCGCTCACTGGTGATCCACCCCGCATCGACCACCCACAGCCAGCTGACCCCCGAGGAGCAACTCGCCGCGGGTGTCACCCCCGGCCTCGTCCGCCTCGCGGTGGGCATCGAGGGAATCGACGACATCCTCGCTGACCTCGACCGGGGTTTCGAAGCAGCCAAGTAGACAACGCAGAGCAAGGAGCGAGGACACCTGTGTCGGTGAGCATCGACCCGCAGACGGATACAGAGCAACGGCCGGACTGGGAGAACGCCCCGGACGGCCAGATGCTCAGCGCCCGTCTCGGGTCGATCTCACTCGACAACGGTGAGCAGATCGACGACGTGACCCTCGCCTTTCAGCGGTGGGGAAAACTGTCGCCTGCTCGCGACAACGTCATCCTCACGCTGCACGCCCTGACCGGCGATTCACACGTGACCGGACCCGCCGATGCTGCTCATCCATCCCCCGGCTGGTGGGACGGTCTGATCGGTCCCGGCGCGGCAGTCGACACCGACGAATGGTGCGTCATCTCGGCAAACGTGCTCGGCGGATGCCGTGGATCGACCGGGCCCGCATCGCTGGACCCCACCGGCCGACCGTGGGGTTCGAGCTTCCCGCAACTCACCGTGCTCGATCAGGTCCGCGCCGAAGTCGCACTGATGGATCATCTGGGCATCGAGAGCATCGGCGCGGTTGTGGGCGGCTCGATGGGCGGCGCACGCGCACTCGAGTGGATCATCGAGTACCCCGAACGGGTTCGAAGCGCACTCGTGCTAGCCGTCGGCGCTCGTGCGACCGCCGACCAGATCGGTACGCAGACAACGCAAATCGCAGCCATCACGTCCGATCCGGCGTGGCACGGCGGCGACTATCACGGCACCGGCGAGGCGCCGACGACCGGAATGGGAATCGCTCGTCGGATCGCGCACCTGACCTACCGCAGCGAGCCGGAGCTCGACGAACGCTTCGCGAATGATGCTCAGGGCCAAGAGAATCCACTCACCGGCGGACGCTACGCAGTGCAGAGCTACCTCGAGCACCAGGCGGGCAAACTGGTCGAGCGTTTCGATCCGGGAAGCTACGTCATCCTCAGCGAAGTACTCAACCACCATGATGTCGGGCGCGATCGCGGTGGCGTGAAGGCCGCACTCAACGCGTGCAACGTTCCGGTGATCGTCGGCGGTATCGACTCGGATCGCCTGTACCCTTTGCGGTTACAGGTCGAACTCGCCGAAGAGCTCGGCAATTGCGTCGGCGGCCTCCAGGTGGTTCAGTCCGACAACGGCCACGACGGATTCCTCACCGAATTCGACGCCATCGGCGATCTACTCAAGCGCACAGTCGATCTCGCGCGTCGCTGAAGTCAGGACGTCAGCTGCCGTTGTACTCCGCTGATAGATCAGCGTGCCCGCTCACGTAGCGACCTGGCGTCGGCGTATCCGATCGCCCGCGCCGCAGCTTCTCGTGTCCACCCCTGCGCCACCAGTTCGCTCGCCGCCTCACGGCGCACCTGCGCCGAGTAGGCGTGCGGAGTCATCCCGGTCGCTGTCACGAAGTGCCGCACCAGTGTTCGAGCCCCCACATGAAGAGTCGACGCCAACGTCGCGAGATCGGGTGGCGGGCCGTCGACCTGGTCGAGGACATCCTGAGCACGGTGTACAAGATCGTCGAGATGATCACGGTGCATGAGCGTGAACGGCGCCTGCCCAGCAGTACCCGGCCTCCATGCGGGCACGACGAGGGTCCGAGCGACCCTCGCGGCAAATGCGGGTCCGTGATCGTGCGCGATGAGATGTAACGAGAGATCGATTCCGCTCGCTATGCCTGCGGAGGTGTGTACCCGGGGTGTGCACGTGTAGAGCACCCCGTGGGCCACCTCGACCCCGCGGAACCGCGCAAGCCGGTCGAGCAACTCGTGATGCGTTGTCGCACATAATCCGTCGAGAACGCCCGCCTGCGCGAGCGTCAATGCACCAGCGCACACGCTCGCCACAGAACCGCTCGCTCGATGGTGTTCGGCGACACGCAGGACGAGGTGATCTGCGAGAGGTGCCACGTCGGCCGCGAGCTTCCCTCCCACAACCATCACGAGGTCGCGCGTCGACAATTCCGGCCACGTCGTCGACGCACCCAACGCGATCCCCTGATGGGAAGTGACAGTGGCGGTGTCGGCTACCGTCGAGATCTCGTAGTCACCGCCGAGATCGTTCGCCGATGCGAACGCCTGTATCGGTCCCGCCGCGTCGAGTAGGTGCACTCGTGGCGGCAGCACGATCAGGACACGACGCCTACGGCGATCGACAGTCATGCTCTCATGCTGGCATGCCGAGTTCCGCGAGTGTGGTGACGAGTGCGAATCGACCCGACAGCGCCGCCGCTGTCCGCTCGATCACCGTCGCGGCGTCAAGCACCCCTGACCCATCGGCGAGCGGCAGTGGATGCGTCGCCGTCGCATCGATCACCACCTCGACGGAGTAGCCGAGATCGCTCGCGACCCGGGCCGTGGTCTCCACGCACTGCTCCGTGCGGATTCCTGCGAGACGCACGGTATCGATTCCTGAGTGGATCAGCAATTGCCCGAGATTGGTTGTGGTAAAGGCATTGTGACTTGTCTTGACGATCACCGGCTCGTCGGAGCGGGGCACGAGGTCGTCAACGAGCCGCACCAATCCGCGTTCCGGATCGAACGGTCCCTCGCTGCCCGGGGCGGAGTGCAGCACCCAGATCACCTGGTCGCCGCGAACACGCGCCGACTCCACGAGCTCCGCCACTCTGATGGCGATCTCCGGATCCGAGATCTGCTCCCACGAGGGCTGCTGTCGAAACGATTCCTGGACGTCGATGACGATCAATGCGTTTGCCATGTATCGATCATGGCCTCACCGCGGCACGCAGAACAGGTGCAAGAAGGTCACTGACCGGAACGATCAGGACACGTCATGGCGGCGGCAGCAGTCCGTCGGGAACGGGCGTCGTGGTCGTCGTGGTCGGAGGTGTCAGTTGACCTACTCCTGCACCACGATCGTTATGTGACTGCGACGCACCACCATTCGAACCAGCCCCGGCAGAGGGTTGCTGATGGCTGGGAGTCGGCGTCTCCACACCGGGAGCGGGCGTCCCCGACGGCGGAACGAACCCCGGCGGCAGCAGCTTGGGCGGAATCGTGATTCCGGGCGGCAGTGGCAAAGTGGGACGACTGGTCTCGGCGCTGGGTGGCCGCGTTGTCGTCGACGGCGTACTCGGACGCGCGGAGAGTGTCAGCGTGGACGGCGACGGCGTCGTCGGAGGCAATTGCGTTGTCGCCCAACCCGGTCCGTCGTCCTCGCGCGCTGTGCGCGGGGCTTCGGCCGACGTCGAGGTGAGTTGTGTCGGTTCCTGTCTCGTCTCCGAGGGAACGATGTCGGACTGGTCGGAGTCGGTCGATATCGACGCGACGCGAGCACTCGAGGGCGACGGGATGTCCGTGGAGTTGCCGGTGAGTGTCGAACCCACCGCATACACCGTGAACATCGCTGCGGCAATGACAACGGCTGCAACAGCAATCGGCAGCGGAGAGAGCACTCCCCTGCGCCTCCCGCCTCCGATGAAGGCCAATCGACTGGGCGCCGTTGCCTGCTCGGACGAGAGCATCGCGGCGCCCACAGCTGCAATTTGTTCCGGATTCGTCGGGATGACGACCTCGACGAGTCCGCCTTCGGCATCCTCTTCGGGCACCATGTCGGCGATGGTCGGCAGGTTCGCCAGACCACCGACGAGAACCACCGCGCACGCCGAATGCGTTGCGAGGTAACGGCTCAGCTCTTCGCGAGCGTCTTTCAGAAATGGACGTACCGCCGAGGCGAGCGTTGCGTCGCCGATGCGGAACCGGCCGGCGGCGTCGACTGTGCCGTGCTCGCCCGACTCCTCCTTGGCGGTTCTGACGGCACTACGCAAAGCGTTGCGACTGAGCTTGTTCGAGAACGAACCACTCACGGCACCTGCGTCGTCGACCACCTGGCGGACGATCGCGTCGTCGAGCGCGCGACCCGACAGCGCGCGTGAGTGTGTGATGTCGCCGATGGCTCCACTCGAAGGCTCGACGGTGTAAAAGGTCGTGCCGCTGTCGCCGCAGTCGACGACGACCACCGACCGGTACCTCCCGATCTGGCCCGTTTCGATCAAGCAGGCCACCACGGCCTCCTCAACGGAGACGAGGTGGATCTGCCGGCGTGGACCCGACCCCGTCGAGCCGATGAGCTCACGCCCGAGATCGCCGCCTGCCGCGACACCGATCGGCCCCACGCGTCGTTCGGCGCCGCGCGCGGCGTCGAGCATGAGGTCGATGCCCGCGTTGACTCTGCCCGAGGTGTCGTGACCATCGCTGGGATCGACGTCGATCACCCGTGACTCCACGAGTTCGCGACCCGAGCCGTCACGCGTGAGCAGGACGAAGTGGATCATGCCCTGACCCAAGGAAACACCCATCGACGTCGTCTCGTCGTGGGTGGAGCGATCGTGTGGTCTATCCAGCGTCGAAGAGATTGGTTGCCTGCCCGTTTGTCGCCGTTCGTCGTTCGCCGTTCAGTGCGACGCGCTCTACGCACAGCCGCAGCGCACCACGACTCACTCGGTGCGCTCACGCCTGGGTTCAATCGATCCAGAGGTCCCGGATGCCGATCCAACAGGTGCCAGATCAGCTCACGTCACGGGACACTTTACCGAAGCGTGCTCCATATTGTAATCAATCCGTGCCCAACGGATCTATTGACGCAGCTAGCCATAGCATGAGGGATCCAACGCTGGCAAGGGATATAACGTCGAAGAATCTACCTCTGACCTGCAGTAATCCCACTCGTGACGTTGGCAACACCGCGCGCATGAATGCGCCGAGAAGCAGAGCCGTTCCGAAAACGAACGAACCACGTCGCCAACGGTCGAACAACACCAGCGCCGCTCCGGCGATCACGCCGAGCATCACCAACAGATAGGGAATCTGCGCGATGTAGGCGCGGACCCGACGGGCATGGCGAAGCTGTCGCACCCGCGCATCCGTCGCTGAGTTCACCGTCCGGAATCTCCGGCGACGCTCACTCCGGCTGCGAGATCTGCCTCTGCACGCTCGACCACATTGACGAGCAGGAACGCTCGCGTCAGTGGCCCGACGCCGCCCGGATTCGGCGACACATATCCCGCGACGTCCCACACGTCGGGAGCGACGTCGCCGACCAGACCGTCCTCGGTGCGGCTGACGCCGACATCGATGACCGCTGCCCCCGGCTTGACCATGTCTCCGGTCACCAGATGCGGCACACCCGCCGCCGCCACGACGATGTCGGCACGCTTGATCTCTGCGGCGAGGTCGCGGGTTCCGG
Organism: Gordonia sp. UBA7860; assembly: GCF_002500165.1. Lineage (NCBI taxonomy): Bacteria > Bacillati > Actinomycetota > Actinomycetes > Mycobacteriales > Gordoniaceae > Gordonia > Gordonia sp. UBA7860. Next base: position 6,269 of record NZ_DLSO01000195.1, read on the forward strand.
TGTGACACAGCGTCACGGTCGCGTTCTCACTGCGTCGAGTGAGAAGCAGGCCGATCGGGCGTCCGATCGTCACACCACGGCCGACGACGGTGACGCGGGCACCATTGATCGGGATGTCGTAGCGCCGCAGCAGGTGGATCACGCCGCGCGGTGTGCATGGGAGCGTCGACTCCTTGCCGAGGACGAGTCGTCCGAGGTTGATCGGGTGCAGACCGTCGGCGTCCTTGGCGGGATCGATCCGCTCGAGCGCGGCGTTCTCGTCGAGATGTCGCGGCAGCGGGAGTTGCACGATGTAGCCGGTGCAACCGGGGTCTGCGTTGAGCTCGTCGATGGCTGCGTTGAGGTCTTCGGTGGTGGCATCCGCGGGTAGATCCTTACGAATCGACGCGATGCCGATCTTGGCGCAGTCGGAGTGCTTGCCCTTGACGTAGGACTGCGATCCCGGATCGTCGCCGACGAGGATCGTGCCGAGACCCGGCATCACGCCGGCCATCCGCAGCTTGTCGACGCGTTCACGGAGATCGGCGAAGATCTCGTCGCGGGTCAGCTTGCCGTCGAGTCGTATCGCGCTCACCCGTCCATTGTTCCATCCTGTCCGAGGCTCGGTGTCAGGTGTGCAGGTGTCGTGTGTCAGATGTCGGGGTCGCGATCCGTTGCGCCCATCCGAGTACCGTTCTGCCATATGCCCACGAACGCCGCCCGCCCGGTCACCATCGCCGACGTCAGGAGGGCGCGAGGCCGCATCGCGACGCACGTTCGACGCACGCCGGTGCTGCGCGCGGAGATCGACACGGTCAGCGGAAGTGTTCCGGTGGTCTTCAAGCTGGAGTACCTGCAGCTCGGCGGCTCGTTCAAAGCCCGCGGAAGCGTGAATGCCGTGCTCGCGGCACGCGACGCGGGAGAGCTCGCAGATAGTGGAGTGGTGGTGGCGTCCGGCGGAAACGCCGCGATCGGCGCAGCGCATGCGGCGCGGATCGTCGGCACGCGGTGCACCGTCGTCGTACCCGAGAACGCGCCACCGGTGAAGGTGACGGCGCTGCGGGATCTGGGAGCCGACGTGCGTCTACACGGCTCCAGGTATCACGACGCGGCCGAGTTCGCGGGTGCGCTCGCCACGAAGACGGGTGCGCTGCTGCTCCACGCGTACGACCTTCCCGACATCGTCGCGGGCGCCGGGACCATCGCCCTCGAGTTGGCCGCAGACGTTCCCGGGCCGCAGACCGTCGTCGCATGCGTGGGAGGCGGCGGACTGCTCGGAGGTCTCGCAGCTGCCCAGCGCCCCGGCGATCGTCTCGTCGGCGCGGAGCCCACCGGAGCGTCGAGTCTGCATCAAGCGGTGAAGGCGGGTGGGCCGGTGTCGGTCGAGCTCGACAGCATCGCCGCGGACTCGTTGGGCGCCACCAGGATCGGCGACATCTGCTGGTCGACCATCGCCGACAAGGCAGTCGAGAGCGTCGTCGTCTCCGACGACGAGATCATCGCCGCGCGTCGAATGCTGTGGGAACGGTTCCGCATCGTCGTCGAGCACGGCACCGCCACCGCGGTCGCAGCGGTCGCCGCAGGGCTGGTGACGCCAGCCCCCGACTCGACGCTCTGCGTGCTGCTGTGCGGAGCCAACACCCGACCCGACGACCTCTGAGCCGACTGGGCGCCGACCGCCCCGACAAGGCGTCGGATCACGCTCTGCACAATGGACGCCATGTTCCGCATCATGTTCTATCAGCCGTGCATCCCGCCCAACACGGGTAACGCGATCCGGCTGGCTGCCAACACCGGCAGCGAACTCCATCTGATCGAGCCGCTCGGTTTCTCGATGTCCGACGCTCAGGTGAAACGGGCAGGCCTCGACTACCACGAGATGGCGAACGTGACCGTCCACCCGAACCTCGTCACAGCGTTCACCGAGCTGAAACCGCAACGCGTCTTCGCATTCACCGCGCATGCATCGCGATATCACACCGACGTCGACTATCAACCCGGCGACGTGCTGCTGTTCGGTCCGGAACCCACCGGACTCCCCGACGAGGTACTCGCCGAACCCGAGATCACCGACCGGCTTCGTATCCCGATGCTCGCCGGGCGACGCTCACACAACCTGGCGAACGCCGCGAGCATCGTCGTATACGAGGCGTGGCGACAGAACGGATTCGACGGCGCGGTGTGACGAAAGTACCTGCGCACGAACGGGACTGACGCACAGTCGGCGCCACGGAGCGCACAGTCGACACTGTGCGGGGCCCACTCGATGGAGGCGCGCGGGCTTAGTAGAACCCGACGGAAAGCCCGCCTAGCCCACGCGGAAACGCTTGGTGCGCGCGGTCGCTCCCCCGATGAGTGCCACCTTGGACTTCGGCACGCCGAGGTGCTTGGCGAGCAGTTCGGCGACCGCCTTGTTCGCCTTACCCTCGGTGGCGGGCTCGCGCACGTAGATGGTGATGGAACCGTCCGGCCCGGTCTCGACGAGCGGCCCCTTGCGACTGCTCGGTTTTGCCGTGACGATCACCTGTTTCGCCATCTGTTCCTCTCCCCGCTGTCGTTGTGCGCGAATGCTTTCCGCGCCGTTGTCAGTGCACATCTCACATCGGTGCACATCTCACATCACTGCAAATCCCACGTCAGTGCCAATCCCGCGAGCGGGTACCCACTCGAAGATCCATCCGCTGCAACCGATCTGCAACCACCGTCACCGCACCCTCTGCATTCTGCACTCTGCCGCGTACCAGCAGCGCCGACGCCGAGTGTGCCAACTCGCGATACCGCGACCACAGCCCGACCGAGCACACCACGTTGACCATCCCGGTCTCGTCTTCGAGGTTGATGAACGTCACGCCGGATGCTGTCGCCGGACGCTGCCGGTGGGTGACAGCCCCTCCGACGATGACACGTGACCCATCCGGCACAGACAATAGCGCCTCTGCGGGCAGGACACCTATCGCAGTCAACCGCGGACGCAGGAACTGCGTCAGATAGTTCGACGGCGTGATCCCCGTCGCCCAGGCATCGGTGGCGGCCAGCTCAACATCCGACAATCCCGGCAGCGTCGGTACCTGCGCAGATGACTCCAACTCGAGATGCTCGACGCTCGCGGAGGCCGCCGCGCCCGCCTCCCACAACGCTTGTCGTCGACTCATGCCGAAACACTCGAACGCACCCGCGCCCGCCAATCCCTCGAGGTGTGCGAGGTTGAGATCGGCTCGCCGCGACAGGTCGGTGATACTCGTATACGGACCGTCGGCTCCTCTTGATTCGACGATGCGCGCCGCGACGTCGTCTCCGACCCCGCGTATCGACGCCAACCCGAGCCGCACGTCGAGCCCATCGTTCTCCAACGTCGCCTCGGCCAGCGACGCGTTGATATGCGGCCGGTGCACGTCGACGCCGTGTCGGCGCGCATCGGCAACCAGCGACTGCGGCGAGTAGAAGCCCATGGGTTGCGCACGCAGCAGTGCCGCGCAGAAGGCCGCCGGATGGTGCAGCTTGAACCACGACGAGTAGAAGACCAACGATGCAAAACTCTGCGAATGACTCTCGGGGAAACCGAAATTGGCGAAGGCTGCCATTTTCTCGAAAATCCGGTCAGCGACCTCGTCGGTGATGCCGTGGGTGCGCTGCATACCTTCGTAGAAACGTCGACGAAGCCGCTGCATGCGTTCGGGCGAGCGCTTGGACCCCATCGCACGACGGAGCTGATCCGCCTCGGCGGCGTCGAATCCGGCGACGTCGACGGCCAACTGCATGAGCTGCTCCTGGAACAGCGGTACGCCGAGTGTTCGCTTGAGCGCTGGCCACATCGACGGATGTTCGACGGTCGGCTCCTCCTGGCCGTTGCGTCGGCGGATGAACGGGTGGACCGATCCGCCCTGGATCGGTCCCGGACGGATCAGCGCGACCTCGACGACGAGATCGTAGAAGCAGCGTGGCTTCAGTCGCGGGAGGGTTGCCATTTGCGCTCGTGATTCCACCTGAAAAACCCCGACAGAGTCTGCGCGACAGAGCATCTCGTACACCGCCTGCTCAGAGAGGTCGAGTTTGGCGAGGTCGACATGGATGTTCTTGTGTTCGGCGACCAGATCGATCGCGTAGTGCAGCGCCGAGAGCATCCCGAGACCGAGCAGATCGAACTTGACCAAACCGATTGCGGCACAGTCATCTTTGTCCCACTGCAACACGCTGCGATTCTCCATCCGCGCCCACTCCGTCGGGCAGACATCGGCAATGGGGCGATCACAGATCACCATCCCACCGGAGTGGATTCCGAGATGCCTTGGCATGTTGGCGATCTCGCTTGCGAGATCAAGCACGTCGTCGGGCGCGGTATCGGGCATCTTGCTCCAGGCGTCCTGCTGACCACTCGCGTAGCCGAGCGCTCGCGCCATGTCGCGCACCGACGATCGGCCCCGGTAGGTGATCACGTTGGCGACCTGCGCGCTGTACTCGCGGCCATACCGTCGGTACACGTACTGGATCGCCTCTTCACGACGGTCCGATTCGATGTCAACGTCGATGTCCGGTGGCCCGTCACGCTCAGGTGAGAGGAACCTCTCGAACAGCAACTCGTTGGCCACCGGGTCGACGTTGGTGATACCCAACGCGTAACACACCGCGGAGTTGGCGGCGCTCCCCCGGCCTTGGCACAGGATGTCGTTGCGTTTACAGAAGTCGACGATGTCGGCGACGACGAGGAAATAGCCGGGGAAGGTGAGCGTTTCGACGATCGCCAGCTCGTGCTCGATCTGCCGGTAGGCCGCCGGATGTTGGGCTGGTGTCCCATAGCGGCGTCGCGCGCGGGTCATGGTGAGATGCCGTAGCCAACTGGACTCCGTGTGCCCGGCTGGCACGTCGAACGGCGGCAACTGCGGCGCGATCAATCCGAGTGAGAATGCGCAGTCGTCGGCGAGGTCTGCCGCGGCGGCGATGGCGTCAGGATGCGCGGGCAGCAGGCGCATCATCTCGTCGCCGCTGCGCAGATGCGCACCGCCGACCCCCGGCATCCAGCCCGCGATGGTCTCGATGTCGGTGCGGGCACGGACCGCCGCCATCGCCAGCGCGAGGCGTCGACGGCGCGGCCCCGCGAAGTGTGCCCCCGACGTCGCGACGGTCGGCAGCCCGAATCGTCGCGCGAGGTCGGCGAGTACCGCATTGCGCTCGTCATCGTCGGGCAGGCCCTGAGCAGTGAGTTCGACGACGACGTCGTCGCGTCCGAACCGCTCGACCACTCCGCCAAGAGCGGCCTCGGCAGCACCGATACCCGCCCGATCCAACGCTCGGCGAACCGCGCCCTTGCGACAGCCCGTCAGGATCACCCAGTGGCCTGCGTCGCGGGTCAGCCGGTCGACGTCGTAGCGCAGCAGCCCCTTCTCACCACCGGACATGTGGGCGTCGGCAATGATTCGCGACAACCTCCGATAGCCCTCACTGTCACGCGCGAGGACCAGCAGATGCTCACCGGCCGGATCGGTCACCCCGGTCCGGGTCACGTCGGGCTCCAGGGAGAGTTCGGCACCGAACACCGTCGGCATCGCGAATTCCTTTGCGGCCTCGGCGAATCGGACCACGCCGTAGAAACCGTCGTGGTCGGTGATCGACAGACCGGTCAGGTCGAGCCGGGCCGCCTCCTCCACCATCTCCTCGGGCATCGACGCCCCGTCGAGGAAGCTGTAGGCACTGTGCGCGTGCAGTTCGGCGTAGCGCACCGACGAGCGCTCGCGTGCAACCTCCGGTGCGGTGTAGGCACCCCGCTTGCGTGACCAGGCGGGGCTGTCGCTGCCGTCGCCGGGTTGCTCGGGACCGAAGAACTCCCCCGGCCGACCGCCTTTCGGCGAGCGCCCCGACAGCACTCGCTCCATCTCCCGCCAGGTCGGCGGGCCCTGGTTCCAGCCCACTCAGCCAGTATAGAACACATGTTCGACAGACGGTGAGTGGTGGGCTGCCCCCTCGCCTCGCCGACGACAGTCCCTGCCACCCGACTTTGAATATGTGTCGAACTGAAGGATGTGGGTGCTGCAGCACCCACATGCTTCGATTGGACCCACATCCTCGCTCAACTCGACGACGTTCGGCACTCGCTCGTTGCGGCGAGACCGCACCATCAGTCTGCCGACACCGCTCTCGGAATCCGACGATCCACCAACGTCATGGCGATCAACACCGATCCGATGACCACGATCGCCCAGCCCGCGACGTGTAGTCCACCGTCGGTGGCGCGGGCCCCGAAGGCGATACCGATGAGGCTCGACGAGAAGATCGCCCCGAAGTACATGAACGTTCTGTACAGACCCGACGCCACGCCGATCGACTCCGACGGGCTCTGCGTGTAGAGCGTCGCCTGGTTGGCGTAGCCGCTCAATCCGTTGGCTACGCCGAACAGGAAGGTCATCGTGAGCAGGATCCACAGCCCAGAGGAATGATGGATCGCCACGGCGGCGACACCGGCGCCGACAAAGCAGAAACCTGTGAGGATCAACGGAATTCGCACCCATCCGTGCGTCGAGTTGACCCGCGCACACACGACACTGAGCGCGGAGTACGGGATGAGGATGAGGCCGACCTGCGCGGCCGTGTAGCCCGCGGACTGCTCCATCCACTGGCTGATGCCGTACATCGCCGTGTACGAGCCGAGCCCTGCCAGCATCTGGCGCAGGTAGGTGCGCACCAACGGGGAGTTGGCCGCGAGCATCCGTACGTCGATGAGCGGTTGTGCAGCACGTAGTTCCCAGAGGAACAGCAACAGCCCCGATACGGCGACGATGACGAGCAACCACCACCGCGGTTCTGGCAGGCGCGCCAAGAACTCGAGTGTCACAACGACGGTCACCGCGAAAAGCACTACCCCCACGACGTCGACGACGCGGACAAGACCCCGGACACCACCTACATGGACCGCCCCGTCGCGGGGAATACTGCGCAGCGCCCACGCGATGGTGACCAGTGCAACGGGGATGTTGACGAAGAACACAGCGCGCCAGCCGAACACACCGGTCAGTACACCGCCGAGGGGCAGACCGATGACGGCGATCACCTGGGCGGCGATCGAGAACCCGCCGAGTATCCGGCTCGGCACGCCGGTGCCGAAGGAGTCGGCTCGCGACCGCACGAGCGCCATGGCCGTGGGATACGCCGCAGAGGTGCCGATGCCGATCAACGCACGGGAGAGCAGAAGACACCAGAACGCCGGCGCGGCGGCACCGATGACACCGGCGATCAGCAGGATGACCAGCCCGGAGGCGAAGACGCGACGAGGACCGAATACCGTCGCGAGTTTGCCCATCGTCGGTTGTGCCACTGCGCTACACAGGTAGAGCACTGAGATCAGAATCGTCGTCTGGGCCGGACCCCGATGGAAGTCGACGCCGATCCCGACGAGCGCGGTGGCGATCATGGAACTGTTGATCGGGTTGAGTGTCGACCCCATCAACAGTGGCCCGGTGAATCTCCAGCCGAAGGGATTGCGCTGTGCCACACCGGCGTCGCCGGTGGCCACGGCACTCACTGAGCTGTGGCGTCGAGGAGTTCGAGAAGCTCTGCGGTCGAACCTGTCTCGGCGATCTGGGGGAACACCTCGCGCACGCTGTGCGCGTGACGCTCCCCGTCGGAATCGGTCATCGCATCGGTCGGCAACGTCACGTTGAACCCCGCTTCGTGTGCGTCACGCGCCGTCGATTCGACGCCTGCGCCACTGGCGATCCCGACGACGGCGACCTGGGTGACCCCCCTGGAACGCAACTCCTCGAGGAGACCGGTACCCGCGAATGCGCTACGCGAATGTTTGGTCACCACCAGATCGTCTGGCTGGGGGGCGAATTCGTCGATGAGCTCGGTCCCCTCCGTCGGCAATTGCGGCCTCGCCGATCCAGAGTTGCGGTCCGTCCGGCCGGGAGGCACGGCGTCGACGTTGACCATCACCACGAGGTGGCCATACTTATGGAACCTGTCGACCAATTGCCCCGCGCGGTCGACGATTTCCGACGCCGGGTACGGTGCGAGATTGTCGCGCAACGCGATTCCACGTTGCATGTCGATGACGATCAGCGCGACCCGCGGGTCGAGAGCTGTCATTGCCATGGATTCCTCCTTGATCGAAGCGACTGTCAGGACTCCGCCACACGGCGGAGAAGCTCTGTTGCGGTGGCGATCTGCGCCCATTCCTCGTCGGTGAGAACCTGCCCGAGCCGATCAGCGAGCCAGTCCTCGCGAGCCAATCGTCCACGCGCGTAGGTCTCGCGGGCCTTGTCCGAAAGATCAAGGAGCGTCTTTCGACGATCCTTCGGATGAGGCGTCCCGATGATGAGTCCCTGCTCGAGCAGTGCCGCAACCGTCGTCGACATCGACTGCGGGCGAACACCTTCGGCTCGGGCGAGGTCGTTCACTGTCGACGGTCCCCCACGTTCGAGCCTGCCGAGCACGTTGGTCTGCGACCGCGTGAGATCCCCGATCGGGCCCTGCGCGCGGAGTCGGCGATTGAGCGCCGCCAGCACGGGGCGCAGGGTCGCGGCAATCTCGGCGGGATTCTCAGACATATAGTGAGTCTAGCAAATAGTCAGTCAACTGATAAGGTTCCTGACAGAAAGGGAGATTTCAGACAACTCTCCCGCCGACCCTGGGTATCCCAGGGCCTAACAACTCCCCGTGGTGACGTTGCCATTTGGTGATGTAAGTGTCAGGGTGAATCCGAGCACTTCTTACCGCGGAGTAAGAAGGCGCGAGTCCGCAGTTGCCAGCCGGCCGGAGGAACAGATGACCACGTATTTCATCACCGGAGGGACCGGGTTCATCGGACGCCGGGTGATCGAACGACTGCTCGCCGCAGACCGGGGCGCCCACGTCTACGCGCTGGTCCGCGCGGGATCACGCGCACGATTCGACGAGATGTTCGCCGACGCTCCCCCGGATCGACTGCATCCGATCGCCGGGGAACTCACCTCGCCCGGGCTGGCCTTGTCTGGCACAGAGTTGCCCGAGATCGACCACGTCATCCACCTCGCCGCGATCTACGACATGACCGCCGACGCCGAGGCCCAGCAACGTGCCAATGTCGACGGCACCGCGCGCGTCGTCGACTTCGCCGTCGAACACGACGCGATGCTGCACCACGTCTCGTCGATCGCTGTCGCCGGTGACTATGCGGGCGCCTTCACCGAGGACGATTTCGACCTGGGGCAGGGGTTTCCGACGCCGTATCACCGCACCAAGTACGAGGCGGAGAAGCTCGTCCGCGAGCGGGAGGGACTGCGCTGGCGGGTGTACCGGCCGTCGGTCGTGGTCGGCGATTCGCGTACCGGCGAGATGGACAAGGTCGACGGCCCGTACTACTTCTTCCCCCGATTGGCGCTCCTGGGACTCCTGCCGTCGGGTATTCCACTGCCGATGCCAGACCTGGGTCGGCTCAATCTTGTACCCGTCGATTTCGTGGCGCAATCCATCGCAACCCTCGTCGACGACGAGCCTGAACGCAGCTGCGAGGTGTTTCATCTCGGCGATTCGCGGGACCGCGGTGTCATCGGCATGTACAACGCGCTCGCTCCTGCGATCGGTTCACCCAAAGGTGTTGGCGTGGTGAGCAATCGGATCGTCGCCCCTGCTATCGGGCTGACCGGATTCGGGCCGCTACGTCCAATCCGCGATCTTGTCGCGTTACAGGAGGGCATCCCACCCGCACTGCTCGACGGCATGCGAATGACGGCGGACTTCCGTGCCACACGAACCCTGGCACGATTGAGTGGCCGCGGCGTCGAACTTCCTGATCTCGACGACTACGGACCACGCCTGTGGGAGTACTGGACCACCCATCTCGACCCGGCACGGCACCGCAGGCGTGATCCGCGCGGACCGCTCGTCGGTAAGCACGTGTTGGTCACTGGCGGGTCGAGCGGCATCGGCAAGGCCACCGCCCGGATGTGCCTCGAACGGGGTGCCGACGTCTACGTGATCGCCCGCAGCGCAGACGAATTGGCCTCCGCGGTCGCCGATCTCAATGCATCGCAGTCGAAACCGGGCATTCCGCCCGGACGTGCTTATTCCTATCAGTGCGACATCACCGACGAGGAGGCGGTGCGGACACTGGTGAAGTCGGTCATCGCCGACCACGGTCACGTCGATGTCCTGGTCAACAATGCTGGGCGCTCGATTCGTCGATCAACGCTCAATTCCGTTGAGCGCTCGCATGATTACCACCGGGTGATGGCGGTCAACTACTTCGGAGCCGTCAACGTCGTACTCGCACTGTTGCCGCACATGGTGGAACGACAGAGCGGGCATATCGTGAATGTGTCGTCGATCGCCGTGCAGACGCGTGGCGCGCGATTCGGCGCGTACGCGGCATCGAAGGCGGCGCTGGAAGCGTTCAGCGAGTCGACGGGTGCTGAAACCCTCTCCGAACACGTCTCGTTCACCAACGTGCGGCTACCGCTGGTCCGCACGCGGATGATCGCGCCCACCGAGGCCTATCAGAACTCCGCCGGGGTGTGGAGCGTCGACAAGGGAGCGTCGAAGGTGTTGCAGGGCATCGTGACGCGTCCGGCGCGCATCAGTCCGCCGCTCGGACAGCTCGCCGAGTTCGGCCGGAAGTTCACACCACGACTGACCGCACGGATTCTGCACCAGGAGTACCTTCTGGTCGACGAATCGGCGGCCTCCCTCGGTACCGTGGATCGGTGACCGACACCCCGTATCTCGCCGTCGACCTCGCGCGCCTCGATCGCAACCTGCAGGCGGTCGCCGAGCTCACACGGAACGCTCACGTCGATCTGCGCCCCCACGCCAAGACGCACAAGACCGCAGAGCTCGCTCGACGCCAGATCGGCAGCGGCGCTGTGGGTCTCACCGTAGCGACGATCGGAGAGGCTGAAGCGTTCGCCGCCGCGGGCTTCGGTGATCTGTTCATCGCCTATCCGCTGTGGGTCACAGCCCGCAAGGGTGCACGCCTGCGCGCGCTCGCCGATCGGGTGTCACTCCGCCTGGCCGTCGACTCCGTCGAGGGTGCCGTGCGCCTTGCCGCCGAGCTGTCCGGCGCCGAGGTTCTCGTCGAAGTCGACTCCGGACAACACCGGACAGGTGTGGCACCTGAGTCCGCGGGCGAGGTCGCAGCGGCTGCGCAGTCGGCTGGGCTCAAGGTGGTCGGGGTGTTCACCTTTCCCGGCCACGGATACGGCCCCGGACATGCACGCCGTGACGCCGCCGCACAGGAGATCGCGGCACTCTCATCAGCGGCAGAACAGTTGCGCGACAGGGGAATCGAGCCACGCGTGCGAAGCGGAGGCTCGACGCCGACGATCGAGTTCGCGGATTCGGGCGTGTTGACCGAGATCCGACCGGGCGTCTATCCGTTTTACGACGCCCAGCAGGTGGAGCTCGGCGTCTGCGGATTCGACGACGTGGCGCTGACCGCCGTCAGCACCGTCGTCCGCCGTGACGGGCGTCGTGTGGTTCTCGACGCGGGCAGCAAGATCATCGGCGCCGACCGGCCCGCGTGGGCCAGCGGACACGGTCGGATACTCGACGATCCGGACGCGCGGATCGTCGGACTCTCCGAGCACCACGCCGTGGTCGAGTACCCGCCCGGCTCCGTCGTTCCCGAACTCGGCTCGACGGTGCGCGTCGTACCCAACCACGTCTGCACCGCGGTGAACCTCGTCGATGAGATGGTCGTCGACGACGCGCGTTCCGGTGGCGCCGCGGTCCGGTGGCCGGTGATCGCCCGCGGCGCCAACGGCTGAGCAAGGGGCACTGGGTGCTGCGGTGCGCGGGCGGTGCTGTCGGGTGCTGCGTGCGGTGCTGTCGGGTGCTGCGTGCGGTGCAGAAAGTCGGGGAAGGATCGTTTCCCCGGGTTTTGCACCCTTCCCCGCGAAGCAACACGCGGAACGGTCAGAAAGTAGCGGAAGAGCCACGGCGCAGCGCGGAGTTCCCGAGTGCAGAAACCCGGGGAAGGATTGTTTCCCCGGGTTTTGCACCCTTCCCCGCGAAACAACACGCGCAAAGGTCAGAAAGTAGCGGAAGAGCCACGGCGCAGCGTCAAAACCCGCGGAAGAGTGACAGCCAGGGCCCCCGCCCCGCACCACTCGGCGCGGCCGGCACCACTCGTGCCCGTCGCCCCACGCTGACAGACAGCGCGGACTTCCCGAGCGCAGAAACCCGGGGAAGGATTGTTTCCGCGGGTTTTGTGCCCTCCCCCGCGAAACAACACGCGCAAAGGTCAGAAACCCGCGGAAGAAACCCTCCCCCTACTTTCTGCCTTTCTGCCCGCAGCGCGCACACGAGCCGAAGCGGCCGCGCTACTCGTACACGCCCTCGACCATCCATTCGCCCGCCCGGTAGTAGAGCAGCAGTGCGCGTGAATCCTCCAGGAGCACTTGGACTCTGGCGATGATCCCGGTGTCGTCCATACCCGCCGGCCACGGTCCGGCCCACCAACTCAGCGCCCAGGAGTCGCGCACCGCGCCCCCGCGCACCGCGCCAGAACCCCCGCGCCCGCTGCGTGCCATGCGCACGACGGCGGGTTCTTCGGAGAACGCCCCCCGGCCGGTGACGGTGACCGGCTGACCCAATGCGTCGATCAACGCCACCGGGGTGCGGGACATCACCGTAGGTGCCGGCTGGGGAACCCGTCCCGGCCAGGGAGCCTGCGGATCGTGTTCGGGGATCTTCTCGTCGCCCAGCGAGATCAAGGTGATCTGATCCGACGGTCCGCGACCGCCGCTGCGCACGGGCACCTGCACGGCGTCGCCGCCGAGCAGTCCCTGCACACGTTCCAGAGACCTCCGGGCACGTTCGGAGACCTCAGATTCACCGGGGAGCCCTGCGCCCGTCAGCGCATAGTGCAACGCTCCGGCGTCGACCGTCTCGACCGGTTCGAGTCGCAGCATCGCGATGGGCGAATCCGGACGCGTGTCGCCGCGGTTCCTGCCCCGCCCCGCACCGGTCAACCATCCTTCCAACTGCCAGCGAATCCGATCGGCTGTGGCGTCGGATGTGAGTGGCTGCGCGCACCGCCACACCCGCGAATGTCGTTGTCCGCGTTCGGTGATGGCCTCGACCTTGAGCTTGGTACACGCGGCGGGCACATCAGAGAGCCTTCGATGCAACATGTCGGCGAGTCGTCGGCCCGCGAAGGCAGCCGAGTCGATCCGATCGATCGGCGGGTCACAGACGTAGTCGACGACCAGTTCCGGTGAGGCGACGATCCCCGCGGGTCGCCGATCAGGCAGCGCGTTGGCCAACCGGTGGGCCACTACGGCGTCGGCGGGGAACCGGGTGGCGACGTCGCGCGCGGACATGGCGGCGAAATCGCCGACGGTGACCAGCCCCAGTCGTCGTAACAGGTCGACGAACTCGGTGCGTTCGGGACACGACAGGCTCGGCTCGGCATTGAGCTCGGCCACCGGCAGATCCGCCAGATAGGCGCGATCGCCGCCCGGTTCCACATGCTGGCCGCGTCGCGCGGCGATCACCGCGGTGAACATCTCGTCGGCAACACCGACCTGGGATTCAACTCCGCAGACCGAGACCTGGTCGACGAGTTTCTCCGCGAGCGACGCTTCTCCCCCGTGATGTCTGGCCGCTCCGTCGGCAGGCATCACCAGCAATCCCGGCCGCAACACCTCGACCACAGCGACCACCTCGGCGACCGCTGCCACCACCGGTTCGAAGAAGCGTGCGTCGCGGTCGACGTCGGCGGTGAACACCCGCATCTCCGGGCATACCGCCTGTGCCTGCCGCTTACGCATGCCGCGGCGAACCCCTGCGGCACGCGCGGTGGCAGAGCACGCGGTCACCCGGTTGGCCGAGAGCACCGTGATCGGTTGTGCGGGTGGAAGATCCTCATCGGCAGCCGCAGCCATCGCGGGCCAGTCAGGGCACCACAGGGCCATGATGCGTCCCATCAGTTCGCCACCGCCGTGAGCCCCTGATCCAACGGACCGGCCCCGGATTCGACCGGACGTGTCAGACCCACGAGACCTCGCGACCCACCCGATGATCCGACGGTACTCAGATCGACGTCGGCACTGCGTGTCCGACGGTCACGCCCGGTGGCGGTGACCTGTAACCGCAGTCCGCCGATCCTGCCGTGCCCCCGACGCGCGGCGGCGAGGTCGGCGCCGACACCGCCCGGGACGTGACGGTAGGTCAGCACCGACGCCTCCATCCGGACCTGAGCGCCCGGCCAGTGCCCGTCGACGACCATCAAAGCCGACGAGTGCTGCCGCACCCGCCCGCTCACCACCCTGCAGCGCGCGGGCGCGACGTCGACGCCGCGCAGACCCAGGACGACCAGATCCATCCCGTCGAGGAGTACCGAGGCGATCTCCACCGGGTCGACGCCCGGGTCGGGCACAGTGGCGATGCGAGCGAGGTCGGCGCCCATCTCGGCGGCCGACAACAGATTCAGCCAGGGCAGTCCGACAACCCCCACCTGACCACCACCACGACTCACCGCGGCGATCATCGCAACCACGAGCGAACGCGCACCGGAGCAGCCGATCACGCTCCCCCGTGCGATCCCCCCGCGTCCCGCGGATTGGCCACGCGGCAACAGATCTGCGAGGACATCGGGTAGCGGGAGACTATCGTCGACCTCAGCAGAACGGTCGGCGGAGACCCGATCAGGCACCCCCGACAGCACCGCCATGCGCTTGCGTAACCGGGCGAGTGTATCGGTGCGATCGTCGCCATCCGAACCCTCCCCGTCGCCCTGCGACGGGCACGGATGAGCCAACGGCAAAACACTCATGAAGACCTCCTGGCCAGCGTTGATAATGCGTGGCGAGCCGGGAAGTTGCTGCGCCGTCGGTCGCTCGGATCACCGAGTCGGATCGAACGTTTTTTCGATATGGCGATCGTACGACGCCCCTCCGACAGGACGCAACAGTGCAGGTGCCGGGACAGTGCGCCGGGGCTCAGCGCGAGTGACTCAGCGCGAGTGACTCAGCGCAACTCAGGCCGAGAACCGCGCATCGAGAAAGGCGAACACGCGGGCCCAGGCGTCCGACGCCGCATCCTCGTCGTAGTGCATCCCGACGACGCGCAGCACCGCGTCGGGAACTGAATCGATGCGATTGGCGAAGCTGTGCCCGACCCCGGGATAGGTCGCGATATCCGAGGGGATCCCGTGCTTGTCGAGGACACGCCGCAAACGCGATTCGCCGAACGGGATCAGCGGGTCGCGCGCGCCGAACGACGCCACCACCGGGCAGGTATCCGCCGTCACGGCACGGTAGGTGGTGAGGCTTCCGTAGAACGGCGCTGCCGCAATGTACCGGGCATCGCCCTCGAGAAGCGCGAACCCGCCGCCCATGCAGAATCCGACGATGGCCACCTCACCGGTGGACAGCGGGTCAGAGGCCAGACGACGTCGGGCGCTCTCGAGAATCCCGAACACCGGTCCACGACCCGAGACGAGTGACCGCATCGTGGACACGATGCACGCAGCACGATTCGGACCGGCACTGAACAGAAGCGGCGCCAGCGCCAGGTATCCGTGGTCGGCGATGATGCGCAGAGTGCGCACGATGTCATCTTCGACACCGGTGATGTCGTGCACCAGGAGGACAGACGGTAGTGGACCGTCCGAATCGGCTGGCCGGGCCATCAGCGCCTCGACACTCGTTGTATCGCCCGCGGCCGCAGGCTGCGACTCGTCACAGTCGATGACGAGCGACTCGACGACGGTGTTCTCGGTCATGATGATGTTCCTTTCGGGGAAGACGGTGAGGTCGACGTGGCGGAGTCGGATACCGCGGACCCGCCGCCGGACGACGGCCACCAGATCCGCGTTCCGAGCACGTGGAGTATCGACGGGACGAGCACCGTCCGCACCACGGCGATGTCGAGCAGCAGTCCGATGCCGATGGTGAAACCGGTCTGTAGGAGCAGGACGACCGAACCGCTCATGAGCGCGAACATCGTGACGGCGAAGACGATCCCTGCCGTGGTGATGACCCGGCCGGTGCTACCAAATGTACGTAGAATCGCCGACGTCGTTCCGCTCGAAGAGTTTTCACGAACACGCGAGGCGAACAGCATGCTGTAGTCGGCGCCGACTGCCACCAGACTCATGAACGAGACGGGTAGCACCGACCAGTGCAGCCCGATGCCGATGATGTGTTGCCACACGAGCACACTGATGCCTGCGGCGCTGAGAAACGACAGCAACACCGTGGCGACCAGGATGAAAGGCGCGAGCAGGCTGCGCAACAGAGCAACCAGGATGATGAACACCGCGGCAAGCGCAACAATCCCGAACAGCAGGAAGTCCTTCTCCGACTGCGCGATGAGGTCCGAGGTGATCGACGTCAGTCCTGTCGCATCCACACGTGCGTGTGACAGCCCACTGCCCTTCAACGACTGTTCGGCAGTCGTCGAGATATCGGATACATGACTGGTCGCCTGCTCACCGTAGGGATTTCCCGACGGGATCACGAGCATACGAGCCACCCGGCCGTCGGACGACATGAGCATCTTCGACCCCGCCACCAGCCGTGAATCCTCGAATGCGCTGCGCGGCAGATAGAACCCGGCGCCGGGGCCCTGCGACGTCGCCTTGCCCATCTCCGAGAGATATCCGGAGGCCTCGTCGAGTCCGCTGCGGAGTTGGTCGGTCATCGACACGACGGTGTCGGTTCCTGTCTTGGCCTCCGAAAGTCCTTGTGCCAGTTGGTCCATACCCGACGTGAGCTGTCCCATTCCGTCACGCAGTCGTGCGAGGTCCGAGCGGATGGACTCCGGCGAGCGCCGGCCCATTGATGCCGTGAGGGTGGAGATGGCCGAGAGTCCGGCGCGCAGATCGGGCATGACAGACGACACCGTCCGCAGGTCGTCGGGGTCGAGGTTCGCCGCGTTCTGCGCCGCCGTGAATGCCGCGCTCAGTGCGTGATTCGACGTGCCGTCGAGTTGCGCGAACAACGTTCGCCCCTGCATACACAGCGGCGAATTCAGACACTGCGCGGAGGGTTGCGGTGACGCGTACGGGGCGAGCGCCCGCGACAGCGCATCGATGGCCTGCCGCTGTGAGCTCAGCGTCGACACCAGCGTTTGCAGTGAGGACAGTTGCGGTTCCAATCGCGCGAGTACCTGGGCCAATGACTGACCGTCAGCGGTCCGGGCGGTAGCGATGTTGTCGGCCAGTGGAAGTAGGTCGAGAACCGAGTTCGACAGGTCGACAACCTGGTTGACTCCCGACACCAACTCGGGCAGTTGCTTGGTCGACTCGACCGCACCGTCACGAAGCGCGGTCATGCCCTGGGTCAGTCGTTCCAGATCCGGTCGGGCGTCGGCGATCTGCGTTCCGGCGTCGGCGAGCCGACCAGCGATGAGCGCAGCCTGGTATCCGATGGCCGATTCGGGCAGTTGGCGACCGTCGGGCCTGGTCAACGAGCGCACGTAGGCGACGTTCGGGAGGTCGGTGACCGCTGAGGCAACGCGATCGAGCGCAGCGAGATCGGTGGTGGTACGCATGTCGTGATCGCTGCGGATGATCAGGAACTCCGGGACGATTTCGTTTGCGCCATAGTGTTTCGCGACGAGATCGTACCCACGGGAGCTGTCGGTGGGATGCAGCTGCATGGCGTTGTCGTCGCCGTTGGCGCGGAAGGTCACGACGGGTACCGCCAACAGGATCAACAACAGCAACGACGCACCCGCCAACGCGCCGGAGCGGCGCAAAATGAAGCGACCGCGGCGGCGCCAGATGAAGTCTCGCGAAGGCCGTGGCTCGATCCTGCCGTGTCGGCCGAGAATGGCCATCATCGCGGGAGTGAATGTCAATGCGACAGCGAGCGTGACGACGAGTCCGATCGCAATCGGCGGCCCCGAGGTGGTGAACATCCCGTTGCGCGCCATGAGCATCGCCGTGGCCGACGCCGCGATGGTGAGTGCCGACGCCGTGAGCACCTCCCCGACGCTGAGACCGGCGAACCCCACGGCCGACCGGGACGAGAGACCCTTCCGTCTACCGTCGTGATAGGCGGCCATCTGGAAGATGGCGTAGTCGGTACCCGCGGCCAACACCAACGCGGTCATCAAGGTGACGGTCAGCGTCGACAACGCGAGCGCCCCGTTATCTCCCAATCCGGACACCACGGCACGCGATGCCGCCAACGACACACCAATCGTCAGGAGCGGCACCAGCGCGGCGATCACCGAGCGATACGACATCACCATGAGCACCGTGATCAACAGGACCGATACCGCGGTGATCACGACCATCGATGTGTCCAAGGACGTGAACTCGTCGACGACGACGGGCGCGGGACCCGAGAAATGGGTCTGCAGACCCGCGGGCTTCTCGACAGCATCGAGATGATGACGCACCGCTTCGGTGGCGCGGTGTGCCGCCGCAGTACCGATGGCTCCCTGTTCGGCGACCAGCAGCGTGATCGCCTTCCCGTCGGGGCTCACCGCATAGTCGCGCGTCGCCGGATTTCCGAACATATCCAGCACGTACGAGACGTGCTCCCGGTCGTCGAGCAGCCGCTGCACCACCGCGGAGTAGTAGCGCTCTTCTGCAGGTCCGATCGTGGTGTCGCCTGCCATCACCACCGACCCGACCGCCGTCGAGGGATCATTGCCGAAGTCACGCGCCATATCGGCGATCGCCTGTGTCGACGGTAGATCCGCAGGCACGATCGCGGCTGACTTCTCTGCCGCCGTCTGCTCGATCTGGGGTATCGCGATGTTGAGGGCACCGACCACGACGACCCAGAAACCCACGACCCACCACGGATAGGCCGCGGCCATACGTCCGGGAGCCGCGAGCACCGATCGTGCTGTCAGCCCTGTTCTGTTTCTCGGTCGACGTCCCATCCCCACCCTCTCGTGAGACACTTAGACATAAAATGACTCATTGACCGAGACGGTAGCATCGGTGCGTAATCAAGGACAAGAAGGGCCCATGAGCAACGACGATGCGATGTCGGCGATACGCCAACTCCTCATGACGCCCGATACCGACTCCGAACAGTCGTCGGTGGTCACCGATGTCCTCGAAGCCGCCGTCGGAGTGATCCTCACGATCGGATGGCAGCGTCTGACGATGGCCGACGTCGCCAAGCGGGCAGGCGTCGCCCGTGCCACCGTGTACCGCCACTTCGCAACCAAGGACGATCTGCGACGCGCAGTGGGCGCGCGGGAGGTCCAGAAGTTCCTCCTAGAAATACTGGAATTGCGTTCCACCGCACCAGAACTCGAGTCCGGAATGGTAGCGGCCGTTCGCCACATCATCAACGAGGTCCGCACCAATCCACTGATCGCACGCCTGCGCGAGACCGACCGCGAGTTGCTCATGGACGTGGTGTCCCGCGACGACATCGTGACCTACGCGACGCAGTTCTGCGCGCAGATGTGGCGGACACAGCTGTACGCCGCCGACGATGAGATCGCCGAGGGCGACTGGAACCATCTGCTCATGGTCAGCGAGATCACCGTTCGGGTGTCACTGTCACTCGCATTGAACCCCACCACCAGCACCGATCTCAGCACGGAAGAGGGCGCCACCGACTTCGTGCGCAGATTTACCAAAGCCCTCCTGCCCGATGCCTAGGATCAAGGCCGGGTCGGTCGCCGAACACCGCGCCGCCATCATGACCCAGCTGCTCGACGGCACCGAACGACTCCTCCTGTCAGGAGCGGATGCCACGCTGACCGCCGCGGGCATCGCCGCGGAGGCCGGCATCGCGCGCAACAGCATCTACCGCTACGTGTCCTCGGTCGACGACCTCATCGAGATGGTGCTCGAGCGCGGGTTCACCGACTGGTCGACCGCCGTGGCCGCGCGCGTCGCCGATGCCTCGGACCCACGGACAGCCATCCTCACCTACGCCGAGGCCAACCTGGAATTCGCGGCTGACGGTCGACATGCCTGGCGTACGGCTATTGCCCGAATTCATCTGTCCGACAACGCGCGCAGCAGAGTCATGGCCCTACACGAACAGATCACCGCCACCCTGCACGAGGCGGTCAACGCCGTCGGCGTCGTCGACACCGATCTCACCGAGGCCACGATCGCCGCCATCGTCGACGCCTGCATCGGACGCATCGACGCCGGGCAACCGCTTCCCGAGGTGATCGATCACGCTCGCAAGAGCGTCGGTGCAGTCATCGACGCCTGCATGCCCGGCTGACGATTCGGCGCTCCACCCCGACGCCGCGGGGAGATCTGGCACACAACACTTTGGAGACATGGTGTCTCCATGTGTAGATTCACTTAGCGACACTGCGTCTCTAAGAAGGAACCCGAATGTTTGTCGCTCTCCACGAGTTACGCGCGGCCTGGGGCCGATTCATGTTGATGGGTGTGGTGATCGCCCTGGTCTCCGCCCTGGTCGGAATGGTCTCCGGCTTCACCATCGGCCTCGGCAACGACACCGTGTCCGCACTGCGGGCCATGCCCACCGACTCGATGGTCTTCGCCAAGGGGACATCCGATTTCACCCGCAGCGTGCTGACCGGGGATCAGGTCTCGGCCTGGGCCCGACACTCCGGTGTGAACGCACACCCGCTGGGCATCGGGATCTTCCACGGCGAGACGTCCGACGACTCGTCGGTCGACATGGCCGTGATCGGAGCCGAACCGCACAGTCCCCTGCTTCCGGCGACCACCCACGGCCGACAGGTGGTGGCACCGGGCGAGGTGGTGGTCTCCGAGGGCTTGGCGGACAGCGGGATTCGCATCGGCGATTCCATCAGGATCGACAACTCCGACGTCGGACTCCACGTCGTCGGCATCACCGACACACTCTCCTACGGCCACGTGGCAGCCGCATACGTCCCCCTCGACACCTGGCGACTCCTACGTTTCGCACCCGACGGGAACCTGCGCCCACACGACGAGGGAGCAGTCGGAGCGATCGCACTCACCGGAGGCAGCGCACCTGCGGAACTCGCTGACACGCATGTGGTCGGTGAGGACGTCATTCTCGCTGCGGCACCCGGCTATTCGGGAGAGCGACTGACCATGAACTCGATCATCGCGTTCCTCTACGTCATCGCGCCGCTCATCGTGGCAGCCTTCTTCGCGGTCTGGGTCGTCCAGCGTCGCTCTGTCTATGCACTACAGCGCGCACTGGGGGTGTCGCGCCTGGCACTCGTGGGCGCCGCACTGGCGCAGGCAGCCGTGGTCGTGGTTCTTGCGACCGTCATCGGTTCGGCCATCGCGTATCTGCTCGGCCTCGCGATGGGCTCGGCCGTTCCGTTCGATCTACCGGCAACGTCATTGGCCACCACCGGCATCGCCGTCATCGCGGCGTCGATGATCGGCTCGGCTGTCAGCCTCCGATGGGTTCTGACAGCAGACC
This sequence comes from Gordonia sp. UBA7860, assembly GCF_002500165.1. Classification (NCBI taxonomy): domain Bacteria; kingdom Bacillati; phylum Actinomycetota; class Actinomycetes; order Mycobacteriales; family Gordoniaceae; genus Gordonia; species Gordonia sp. UBA7860. The sequence goes on from NZ_DLSO01000195.1 coordinate 27,550, forward strand.
CCCAGATCATGTTAGGAGAATCGCGATGAGCCTCGACCTACACGACATCGTCGTCGAATATCGTTCCAGCACAGAGACATCACGCGTCCTCGACCATGTGTCCGCGTCGTTCGCCCGCGGTCAGATGACCACGATCACCGGTCCGTCGGGATCCGGCAAGTCGACGCTGCTCGGCGTCTGCGGAGCGCTTCGACGACCCGATGGCGGAACTCTCACTCTCGACGACACCGATGTCACGGCGCTGTCCGACCGTCGTCGCACGGAGTTGCGCAGACACCAGGTGGGGTATGTGTTCCAGAGCGGAAATCTCTTCCCCGGACTCACCGCGATAGACCAGGTGCTCGCGATGGCGGCGATCTCCGGGCGACGACCACGCTCGATGAGGGCTCGCGCGCACGAACTGCTCGACGCGGTGGGACTCGCCGACGCCGTCCGGTCGAGGCCCGAGCAGCTGTCCGGAGGCCAGCGGCAACGGGTCGCGATCGCCCGGGCACTGATCCACGAGCCCCGAATCCTCCTCGTCGACGAACCAACGGCAGCGGTCGACCGATCACAGGCAGGCACGATCACGGATCTCCTGCACAGCGTGACGACCGAGCACGACTGCATCACCGTCGTCGCCACACACGACCCGGAGGTCGTCGCCCGCGCCGATGCCACGGTCGACCTCGCCCACGCGGTTCGGTGACCTCTCGCGCTGATGAGCGCGCACCGATCTCATCGGTGACCAGCCGCGGTGGAGCCCGTGGGAGCCGACCGCATCAGAATAGTGTCAAGGCCTCGGCCAACTGCGGCGTACCGACGAGGTCGTGCTCCTCGGAACCGTCGTGCTCGCCCCTGCCGTGGTCTCGACCGGCAAGGCCGTGACGGGCCACCAAGGGCTGCAACCGATCTCGCAGCCACGACGAGTACTCCGCGGTGACATAGGCACCACGCCCGTAGAGGCCGCGGTACTTGCGCACCAGCGCCGGGTGGTTCTCGGCGAGCCAATTCATGAACCATGGCTTCGTCGAGCTGCGCAGATGCATCGGAAACGCCGTCACACCGGCGGCGCCCGCCTCGGCGAGTGCTCCGAGCAGCGCGTCGAGATGCGCAGTGGAGTCGCTCAGGTACGGGATGACCGGAGCGACCATCACATGTGGCGCGAAACCCGCCTCGGCGATGGCACGAATGAGCTCCAGTCGCGCCCGCGGCGACGGCGTCCCGGGTTCTATCTGTTTCTGCAGGTCGTCGTCGAAGATCGCCAACGACACACCGATGCTCACCGGGATCTGTCCGGACGCCTGACGCAGCAGGGGCAGATCCCGACGTAACAGCGTGCCCTTCGTCAGTATCGATATCGGGGTGCCCGACTCCGCCAACGCGGTGATCACGCCGGGCATTAGGCGATAGCGCCCCTCGGCACGCTGATACGGATCGGTGTTGGTACCGAGCGCGACGGTGTCGTGTTGCCACGAGCGCCGACGTAGTTCTTTGCGCAACACCGCGGCGACGTTGAGCTTGACCACCACCTGGGAGTCGAAATCACGCCCGGCATCGAGGTCGAGGTACTCATGCGTCGGCCGCGCGAAGCAGTATCGGCACGCGTGCGAACATCCACGAAAGGTGTTGACCGTGAACCGGAACGGCAGCCCCGACCCCTCCGGCATGGCATTGAGCGCACTCTTGGCGAGCACCTCGTGAAAGGTGATGCCCTCGAACTCCGGAGTCTGCACCGACCGGACGAGTCCGGCGCGCGCAAATCCCGGCAGTGCGCCGTCGTCGGCTTCGACCACCTGTTCGGACCACCTCATGCCGATGAGTCGAACATACGTACTAGGTGGTGTCAACCCGCCGCGCCCCGCCGCCGAGCGCACCGAGCACCGACCCGGAGTCAGCCGCGCGGCTATCATGCCGGTATGTCATTCGCCGAGAGCTACCGCACACCGGGTCCCCAGTACCTGGTGGCCGGCCGTTATCGGCTGAAATCCCGAATCGGCGGCGGTGGCATGGGCACCGTCTGGCTCGCCCGCGACCAACTGCTCGATCGCGACGTCGCGGTCAAACAGGTCCTCTCCACCGAGGGACTCTCCGACGATTCCGCCGACAATGCCCGCAAGCGCGCGATGCGCGAGGGCAGGATTGCCGCGAAACTCGCCCACCGCAACGCGATCGCGATGCACGACGTTGCGCTCGACCGCGGTGAACCGTGGCTGGTGATGGAGTACCTTCCGTCACGGAGTATCGCCCAGATCCTCTACTCGGCAGGCACACTCGACGTCACCGAATCGGCCAAGATCGGCGCACAGGTCGCCGACGCCATGACCGAGGCCCACGCCGCGGGCATCGTGCACCGCGACATCAAGCCCGGCAACATCCTCATCTCCGAATCCGGACGTCACGCGGGGCTGGTCAAACTCACCGATTTCGGTATCTCTCGCGCCAAGGACGATGTCTCCCTGACGCAAACCGGCGTGATCACCGGCACCCCAGCATATTTCGCCCCCGAGGTCGCGCGCGGTGCCGAACCGTCTGAGGCATCGGACGTGTACTCGCTCGGTGCGACGGTCTACACGATGGTCGAAGGCGAACCACCGTTCGGAGTCGACGACAACTCACTTGTCATGTTGCACAAGGTGGCTCGTGCGCAGATCAACCCGATGAAGCGGGCAGGCGCACTCGAACCAGTGCTGCTGCACATGCTCGAGCCCAGCCCCACAAAGCGGATCACAATGGCACAGGCCCGTGACGAACTCATCGCGGTCGCGTCCGGCGGGCGCGCCTCCGCCGATCAGGTACTGACGAGCCTGATTCCCCGCGCATCCGGTGCGACAACCCTTCCCCCGCATACGCCGCACGGCGCGAGTCCCGCAGGACCCGGCCAGACGTCACAACCAGATTCGGCCCGCCCCGGTGGTTTCCCGTCGGCCCGCCCCGGGTCAGACCAACGAACCTCCGGCACGTCGGTGGCCGCCGGATGGCAGACCCCACCGTCGCAACCTCGACACCACACTCTGGTCTCGTCGACACCGCCATTCCCGAGCGGGCAATATCCGAGTGGCCAGTACCCGAGTGGCCGGTATCAGGGCGAGCATTACCCGATCGACCCCTACGCGAGTCTTCCACCCTCCCAACGAGCTTCGGGCACATCGCCGACGGCGCTCGCGCTGGCGGTACTCGCCTTTTTCGTGGTGCTGGCCGTCGTGATCGTCCTCGCGATCGTCTTGATGCGCTGAGCCTCAACCGATGTGGCGGGTGGCCGCCCACCGGGTCAACGCATTTCGGTTGGACTGCTGAGTCTTCCGCAACACGTTCGACGCGTGGGTTTCTACGGTTTTGATCGAGATGAACAACTCTTCGGCGATCTCGCGGTAGGTGTATCCGCGCGCCAACAGACGCAACACCTCGAGCTCTCGCCTTGTGAGAGAGTCGAGTTCGGGATCGAGGGCGGGCTCTGGCACCGATGACTTACCAGTAAACGAATCGAGCACGAATCCGGCGAGGCGCGGACTGAATACCGCATCGCCATCTGCGACGCGCCGAACCGCGTCCGCGAGTTCCCGACCGTCGATCGTCTTGGTCACGTACCCGCGTGCGCCCGCCCTGATCGTGGCGATCACATCCTCAGCGGCGTCGGACACGCTGAGCGCGAGGAAGACGGGCACGTCGTCGCCCAATGTCTCTGTGACACCGCGCAATACGGAGACACCACCACCGGCGGGCATGTGTACGTCGAGGAGCACGACGTCTGGCCGTAGTCGCGTGATCGCTGTGATCGAATCGGCGACGGTGCCCGCCTCGCCGACCACGTGCAATCCCGGTTCGTCGGCGAGTTCGGCACGTACACCCGAGCGGAACACCGCGTGGTCGTCGACGAGAAACACTCGGCACAACGCGCCCTGTGCATCCGGCCCGGCGGTCGCGTTCTCGTTCATCGTGCCTTCCCGTGGTCGATCGACTCGTCGCTGTGCGTGGTTTCCTGCGTGGCCTCGTGGCCATCGGTGTCCGCGTCGGCGTGCGTCGTGGGACGCGGCATGATCAGTCGGATGTTCGTGCCGCGCCCCGGCGTCGAATCGATACGTGCCTGTCCCCCAGCACGTTCCACCCGAGACGTGATGGAGCGGGTAAGCCCCTGTCTGTCCGGGTCGACACCGTCGCGATCGAATCCGACGCCTCGATCGCGCACGAACACCTCGACCTCCTCGTCGCCCACCTCCATGTAGACGTCGACGCTACGCTCGCCGGAGTGCTTGGCCGCGTTGACGAGCGCCTCGCGCGTCGCTCCGATCAGAGCGGGCCAGCGTCGTACCTCGCTCCCCGGTCCGTGACGGGCTCCCTCGTCGGGCCGCAGATCACCGACGGTGATCACCTCGACCTCGATCCCATACGTGTCTTCCACCTCTGCGCCGACCTCTCGGATCGACGCACTCAACGACGTGCCGCGCTGCGCGACGTCGCCGAAGAGCCACCCACGCAGCTCGCGCTCCTGACTGCGGGCCAATCGGGCAACCTCCTCGGGCTTGCCCGCCTGCTTCTGGATGAGCGCGAGGGTCTGCAGTACCGAGTCGTGCAGGTGCGATGCGATCTCCTCGCGCTCGGCGTTTCGGATACGGGCGGCACGCTCCTCGTTCAGCGCGCGCCACAACCGCATCCACAGGGGCACGGTCAGCAGAACGACACCGATCAACGTGGCCGCAACGGCGAGCAACGTGGTGCTCAAGCCGCCGTAGTTGCGTCTGCCCGCCACGACTATCACTGCAAGACCACCGACGACGAGAACCGCGCCGCCCGCCAACCGTGTCCAGGTGAGCGCGGTGCTGTGGGGTGCGGTCTTCGACGTGTCGAACTCACGCCATACCAGGCCCGCACCGACCATGACGAACACGAACGGCACGAGATAGGCGGCAGGCGTTCCCGACGCCGCGAACCCGACGACGGTCATCGCAACCAGCGCGAGCACCGCGAGACCCAATGCCTGTCGACGCTCCCCCGGCGCGGGCGCTTCGGTGTCGTTGCCCTGCGGGCAGAAGAACCACAGCAGTCCGTAGGCCAGCACACCGGCGCCCGCCAGCGCCGCCAACACCACAAACACCACACGGACGCGGAACGCATCGACGCCGAGATGGTCGGCAACGCCGCCCGCGACGCCACCGATGACCCGGCCCGCGTCACGCCGCACCAGCCGAGGGATCGGTGGCACGTCGGGGGCAGCAGGGGTACTCACACTTCGATACTGCCCCACACACCCCGGTCGCCACATCAGGGTCGTTCCCCGATTTCCGGGGGAACGTCAGGGTATGTCCCCGATGCCCACAGCACGCGATGCCGCCAGGATTGGACTCATGGATGCCACACAAGTCCGCGGAGACATCGAACAGCTCTGGCACACGCGTCCCGTTCGCCCAGCGATTCCACGCACCGTCGCAGGTGTCTGCGCCGGGATCGCGTTCCGTTACCGCGTCGATCCGACGCTCGTGAAGGTGGCCTTCGTCGTCTCGACGCTGTTCGGTGGTAGCGGCCTGCTCCTCTACATCATCGGCTGGATCGCATTCCCCTCGAGCAGACTGTCGGCCGCCGGACCCGCCAACGATCACAGCGCACACGGTCACGGCCGCCACCACAACCCGAAGTTCGTGATCGTCGTCGCCGTCGTGATCATCCTGGTGATGTCGTTCGGTCCGCACGGCACCTGGAGTTCGGGCGCCGTGCTCGGCACCGTCCTGATGGTGCTCGGCTGGTGGCTGCTGTTCCGTCGAACACCCACACCGCTTCCCGGTACCAGCGCCGACACGCTCGACGCGGGGCCGTCGGCCAGTTCGGATCAGTTCCAACGCTGGACTCCACGCGCGCTGCGCACCGGAGCAGCACCGACATTCGCGAGCTCGACGGGAGCGCCGGTCGCTGCCCCGACCCCCGCCGCCGTCGACGTCCCCACCGCACCTCGCGTCGACAGTGCCGACGCGGTGACCTCGGCGTTCACCACCGCCGACCGTCAACCGCCCTCGTGGGACCCGCTCGGTGCCGCACGGTTCGCCTGGGATCTACCCGAACCCTCGACGCCGACGCCCCCCGCGGTACCGGACAACCGACGCTCCTCGACTCGGGCATCGCTCCTCGTCGTCGGAGCGGCACTTCTGGTGGCGATGAGCGGTGTGGCGGCACACCAGGCGGGTGTCGAGTGGTTCACCCCGACGCGCATTCTCTCCTTGGCCCTCGCGGTCGTAGGCGTTGGCCTGCTCACGCTCGCCGCGTTGCGTCGATCCACTGGGCGACGGCAGGTCGGACTCGTCCCCCTCACCGTCGCGTTGGGCGCGGCGGTCATCGTCACAGGCGCAACGACAACGTGGGTCGGACAGTCCGACGAGAGCGTCGTGCCGTCCGGCGGTGTGGGTCAGCGCATGTATAAGCCACTGTCCGAGAACGACATTCGCGACAGCTACTCGGTCACCATGGGCGCACTCGAACTCGACGTCCGCGACCTCACACTCACGTCGGACCGCACCGTCGACCTTCGTGCGGGCCTCGGCGAGGTGACCGTGCGGGTTCCGAAGGACATGAACGTGCGGGCGAACTGCACGTTGAATGTCGGTGATCCGCAATGTCCAGAAGGGCTATCCGTCGGCACGGCCGGCGCCGACATGCCGGTGTTGACGATCAACGCGCACGCCAACGTGGGCAGCGTGGAGGTGACCCGATGAACGACTGGAGCCCAAAAGGCATGGAAGCAGAAGGCAAGGGAACCGGGAGCACCGAGCAGGCTAGTGATGCCGTCGGCCGCCGCGCCCCCGGTCTCGCCCTCCTCGGCATCGCCGCGATCGCGGTGGCGATCTGGGGCCTGACCGATACGCCCGGTCTCCCGTCGGCGTCGGTCCTCGGCTGGGGCGTCGTCGGGATCGGGCTGATCGTCGGCCTGGTGCTCCTGGTCAGCGGCGCGCGACGGCGATAGCGTTCGCCTCTACTTCCGCTCGGCCCTATTCCCACTCGATGGTGCCTGGCGGCTTGCTCGTGACGTCGAGGACGACGCGGTTCACGTCGGGCACCTCGTTGGTGATGCGGGTGGAGATCGTCTCGAGCACCTCATACGGCACGCGCGTCCAGTCGGCGGTCATCGCGTCCTCGCTCGATACCGGCCGGAGGACGATCGGATGCCCGTAGGTGCGGCCGTCGCCTTGGACGCCGACGCTGCGCACGTCGGCCAGCAACACCACGGGGCACTGCCAGATCTGGTGATCGAGACCCGCGGCGGTCAGCTCCTCGCGGGCGATGAGGTCGGCCTTGCGCAGCATCGAGAGGCGGTCGGCGGTCACGTCGCCGACGATGCGGATGGCAAGACCGGGTCCGGGGAATGGCTGACGCGCCACGATCTCCTCGGGCAAACCGAGTTCACGTCCGACCGCTCGCACCTCGTCTTTGAACAACAACCGCAGGGGCTCGACGAGGCTGAACTCGAGATCGTCTGGCAGCCCGCCGACGTTGTGGTGGCTCTTGATGTTTGCGGTACCGCTACCGCCGCCGGATTCGACGACGTCGGGGTACAGCGTGCCCTGCACCAGAAAGTCGACCTTGTCGCCGTTGGCCGCCCGATCGCCGAGCACGTCACTGACCGCACCTTCGAACGAGCGGATGAACTCGCGTCCGATGATCTTACGTTTGGTCTCGGGATCGCTGACGCCGGACAGTTCGGCGAGGAACTTGTCTGCGGCGTCGACCGTCACCAGCCGCGCACCGGTGGCGGCGACGAAGTCGTGCTCGACCTGCTCACGCTCACCGGCGCGTAGCAGTCCGTGGTCGACGAACACGCAGGTCAGACGGTCGCCGATGGCTCGCTGAACCAGCGCTGCCGCAACCGCGGAGTCGACGCCGCCGGACAGACCGCAGATCGCGAGGCCGTCGCCGATCTGGTCGGAGACCTGGTCGATCAGTGCGTCGGCGATGTTCGCGGGCGTCCAATCGGCCTCGAGGCCCGCGATCTCGTAGAGGAACCGGGTGAGTACCTGCTGTCCGTGCGGCGTGTGCAGCACCTCGGGGTGGTACTGCACGCCTGCCATCTTCGACTCGACGGACTCGAACGCCGCGACGGGCGCACCGGGCGTCGATCCTGTGACGACGAAGCCCTCGGGCGCCACCTGCACGGCGTCGTTGTGGCTCATCCACACGGGCTGGTTGCGATCGAGACCGCGATGCAGCACGCCGTCGTCGGTGGCGGTGAACGTCGTGCGTCCGAACTCGCGCCCACCTGTGTTGGCCACCTCGCCGCCGAGCGCGGCAGCCATTGTCTGAAAGCCATAGCAGATCCCGAACACGGGGATGCCCAGCTCGAGGAGTGCGGGGTCGAGGCTCGGCGCGTCGTCGGCGTAGACCGACGCCGGCCCGCCGGACAGGATGATCGCGGCAGGCTCCTTGGCCTTGAACTCGTCGACCGAGGCGTCGTGGGCGATGACCTCGGAGTAGATGCGCGCCTCACGGACACGTCGGGCGATCAGTTGCGCATACTGTGCACCGAAGTCGACGACGAGGACCGGACGGGGTCCCTCGGCGAGCGCGTTCTCGGCAGAAGATCGGTCGGCAGGCGAGTTGTCGGCGGAAGAGTCTGTCACCACCCTATTCTATGCGTGCGCACCGACGTCATCACCGCGCAGGCGGTACCCGTCACCGCCGCGCAGGCGGGGCCCTCGGAGCGCAGGTGGCGCCGTGGGATACTCCATGTCGATATGAGCACCTCAGACGAGCGCGAAAAGGCCAGGTCATCCGCCGACAGGCCGCGGCGGCGATGGCTGTCCCTGTCGATCTCCGACATCACCCAGGCCGCCGTGTTCGCCGCACTGATCGCCGCACTCGGCTTGCCGGGGCAGATCAGCGTCGGCAGCGCGGGCGTACCCATCACCTTTCAGACCCTTGGTGTGATGCTGACCGGCGCCATCCTCGGCCCCAAGAAGGGCACGCTGGCGGTGGTCATCTTCATGGTCCTCGCGATCGCGGGACTCCCGATCCTCTCGGGCGGTCGCAACGGATTGACCGCACTGTCGTCGCCGACGGCCGGGTTCTTCGTCGGCTTCCTGCCCGGCGTGTTCGTGATCGGGTTGTTGACGGCGTTCATGATGCCGCGCTATCGAATCCTGCTGGGCATCGTGGCGAATCTGATCGGCGGAGTGCTGGTGATCTACATCTGCGGCACCATCGGCCTGATGATCCGCGCCGACCTCACGCTGTGGGCGGCGATCGCGGCCAACGGCTGGTTCATCGCAGGCGATGCCGTCAAGGCGGTGATCGCGGCGCTCGTCGCCAGCCAGGTGCACCGAGGGTGGCCGGGCCTCATCACCCCACTGCGCATCCGACGTGGACGCGTCGTCGCACTCACCGCATGACAACTCACCGCATGGACCTCGCGTGATCGAATTCCGCGATGTCTCACACTCATTCGACGGTCGTCGAGTGTTGAGTGACGTCTCGGTCGACCTCCCCGAACGACGCATCGGCATCGTGGGTGCCAACGGCAGCGGAAAGTCGACGCTGGCGCGGATGATCAACGCGCTCGTCGTCCCCGACACCGGGACCGTCGTGGTCGATGGCCTCGACGCGTCAAAGGAGAAACGTCGTGTTCGACGGCGCGTCGGGTTCATCTTCTCCGACCCCGACCGGCAGATCATCATGCCGACGGTGCGCGAGGACATCGAACTCTCGCTGACCAGAACAGATCTGAACAAAGCCGAACGTCGAGACCGCGCGATGAGCGTGCTCGATCGTTTCGGCCTCGCCGACCACGCCGACCAACCCGCGAGCAGATTGTCCGGCGGACAGAAGCAACTCCTCGCTCTCGCAGCCGTATTCGTCACCGAACCGTCGATCATCGTCGCCGACGAACCGACGACGCTCCTCGACCTACGCAACAGCCGCATGTTGCGCCGAGTGTTCGCCGACCTGGATGTCCAACTCGTCGTGGTCACCCACGACCTCGACTTGGTCAACGACTTCGAGCGCGTTCTCGTCATCGACGACGGGGTCGTCACCGTCGACGATGTGCCCGGCGTCGCACTGCCCGCCTATCGCGAGGCGATGGCATGAATCCGCTCGGCACCTGCCGGCCCGGACACTCGCTGCTGCACAGGGCCTCCCCTGGCGTGAAGTTGCTGGGCCTCGCCGCAGGCATTCTCGTCATCACCCTGTGTGTGAGAACCCTTCCGGCGCTCGGCATTGCCGCCGCCGCGATCGTCGCGGTCTACGCCCTGGCCGGCATCGGTCCTGTCACGGCGTGGCGCCAGTTCCGGCCGACGCTGTGGATTCTGTTGTTCGTCTTCGTGTTTCAGCTCATCTTCACCGACTGGCGTCGAGCGGTTCTGGTGTGCGGCATCCTCGCGCTCTCGGTGCTGCTGGCCGCCGTCGTCAGCCTGACCACCCGCACCACCGACATGCTCGACTCGCTGACGCGCGCCATGTCGCCGCTGAGCAAGCTAGGCGTGCGCACCGACCTCATCGCGATCTCGCTCGCCCTGACCATCCGGACAATTCCACTGATCGTCGAGATCGCAGGCCAGGTCGACGAGGCGCGCCGCGCACGCGGACTGCGGCCCGGTGCACGAATCCTGGTCGCGCCCATCGTGATCGCCGCGCTGCGGACCGCCGACGGGTTCGCCGAGAGCCTCAGCGCCCGCGGGCTGGACTGATCACACCGGAGTGCTCAGGTTCCGAGCCGCGCAGAAAGTTACGCCTCGTGGGTCGCTCGCATGTACCGGTACAGGCGGAGGACCCGAGGGGTGTGCTTTTCTGCGCGCGCCACCCCCGCTGCCGGACGTGCGGTCAGGACGACACAGCCGAGGACACCGGCGTGATCGGCAACCGCAGCGCACCGGGCGCGTCGGCGGGCACAACCGGGTGTGCGGGTGAGATCGGCGCGAGCCGTTGGTAACCACTTCCCTGCTCGGGACGCTGGTCGTCTTCGCCCTTGTTGGGCCACAACGCGATCGCGCGCTCGGCCTGCGCCGAGATGGTCAGCGACGGGTTGACACCGAGGTTCGCCGAGACCGCAGCACCGTCGGTGACATGCAGTGTCGGATAGCCCCACACACGGTGGTACGCGTCGACGACGCCGTTCGCGGGGTCGTCGGAGATGGCACACCCGCCGAGGTAGTGGGCGGTGAGCGGCATGTTCATCACGTCGCCCCACGTGCCACCCGCGAGCCCTCCCGGCAGGATGTCGGCAATGCGTCGAGTTGCCTCGTTGCCCTTGGGAATCCACGTCGGATTCGGCTCACCGTGGCCCTGCTTGCTCGTGACGTAGCGGAACGGCCCGCGCTTGCGAACGAATGTGGTCAGCGAGTTGTCGCTGCTCTGCATCACCAGGGCGATCACGGTGCGCTGACTCCACTTGCGCACGAAGAGAAGCCGCACGAGCAGGAAGGGATTCCGCGCGATCTCCTTCAGGAACTGGCCGAACCGGTTGCGCCTGCTCCCACCATCGGTGAGCACCGTCTGCAGATACGCAATCGCGTTGCTGCCCTTGCCGTATCGAACCGGCTCGATGTGCGTGTTGGGCTCCGGATGGAACGACGACGTGATCGCCACCCCGTGCGAATAGTCGTGCTGCGGATCGTATTTCGCGGCCATCGCGCCGAGGATCGATTCTGAGTTGGTACGGGTCAGCGCGCCCATCGCGTCGGAGATCTTCGGAAGCGTCGTGCCCTTCGCTCGGTGGAGAAGCTTCTGGGTGTTGAACGTTCCGGCCGCGACGATCACCTGATCTGCGGTGAAGGTGCGCTTACCCGCGCCGAACGGACCCCACGACGACGAGCCCCTGGTCTCGACCTCCCACGTCCCGTCGGCACGGTGCACGAGTCCGTCGACGGTGGTGCGGTCGATGATCGTTGCGCCATTGCGCTCGGCGAGACCGAGGTAGTTCTTCATCAGGGTGTTCTTCGCGCCGACCCGACAGCCGGTCATGCACGCGCCACATTCGGTGCACGCGGTCCGCTCGGGTCCGGCGCCACCGAAGTACGGATCCGGGACGGTCTCGCCCGGCACTCCCGCCAGGCCGGTCTTGGCACCGAAGAACACGCCGACCGGCGTCGACGTGAACGTGTCGGCCGCACCCATCTGCTCGGCGACGGTGCGCATCACCCGATCCGATTCGGTGACAGTGGGATTGGTGACGACGCCCAGCATGCGTCGAGCCTGTTCGTAATGCGGCGTGAGCTCGGCCTCCCAGTCCGTGATGTGGTTCCACTGCGGGTCGGTGAAGAACGGTGTCGGAGGCTTGTACAGAGTGTTGGCGTAGTTGAGCGAGCCACCGCCGACGCCCGCTCCCGCCATGATCATCACGTCTTTGAGTGCGTGGATGCGCTGAATCCCGTACAGCCCGAGCTTCGGCGCCCAGAGCCACTTGTGGAGACGCCAACTCGTCTTGGCGAACTCGTGGTCTTCGAACCGACGTCCGGCTTCGATCACCCCGACGCGGTACCCCTTCTCGACGAGGCGCAGCGCACTGACGCTGCCGCCGAAACCGGAACCGACGATGAGCACGTCGAAGTGAGACTTGTTCTCGCGCTGGTTGAGCTTGTTCTCGCGCTGGTTGAGCTTGTCGAAACCATGGTGGGCTGCCATAGCCAACCATTCTAACGCTCGTTGTCACATGACGTGACGGCGGTCTCACCTGATGGGCAGGTGCGGCCTCACGCGCGGACCGACAGCCCTACCTTCTGGAACTCCTTGAGATCGGAGTAGCCGGCCTTCGCCATCGAACGACGCAGCGCGCAAACGAGATTCAGCTCTCCGAACGGGTCGTCGGACGGTCCGTTGAGCACGGTCTCAAGGCTCGGTCGGCCCTCGTCGGTCGCGACGCGCAGCAGTGCGCCGCGCGGAGTGTCGGGATGTGCTGCGGCCGACGGCCAGTACCAGCCATGCCCGGGGGCTTCGGCTGCTGCGGCCAACGGAGTGCCGAGCACCGCGGCGTCGGCTCCACAGGCGATCGCCTTGGCGAGATCGCCCGAGGTGTGGATGTCGCCGTCGGCGATGACGTGAACGTAGCGTCCACCGGTCTCGTCGAGGTATTCCCGACGTGCCGCCGCGGCGTCGGCGATGGCGGTGGCCATCGGAACGCCGATACCGAGCACCTCCGACGTCGTCGTCGCTCCTTCGGCGGAGCCGTATCCTACGATCACGCCGGCAGCACCGGTCCGCATCAGGTGAAGCGCTGTCCGGTGGTCGTGCACGCCGCCGGCGATCACCGGGATGTCGAGTTCGGCGATGAATGTCTTGAGGTTGAGGGGTTCTTCTTCGCCCCGGACGACGTGCTCGGCGGAGATGATCGTGCCGTGCACGACCAGGATCTCCACTCCGGCTGCCAGGAGAGCAGGCGTCAGTTCCGGCGCGTGTTGCGGGCTCACCCGGACGGCGGTCGTCACGCCTGCGTCGCGCACAAAGCTCACTGCTTCGCCGAGCAGATCGGTATCGATCGGGGCGCGATGCAGTTCCTGCAGAAAGCGCACGGGCGCGGACGGATCGGGATCGTTGAGCGCGATGTCGACGAGTTGCGCGATCTTTTCCTCGACGTCGCGGTGACGCGCCCAGAGGCCCTCGCCGTTGATCGCGCCGAGGGAGCCGAGCTTTCCGAGCGTCACCGCCATCTGTGGGGAGACGAGGGCGTCGGTGGGATGGCTCAGGATCGGCGAGTCGAATCGATACGCGTCGATCTGCCAGGCCGTCGACACCTCTTTCGACGAGCGCGTCCGTCGTGATGGGACGATGCTGATGTCGTCGAGTTCGTATGTTCGACGGGCGGTTCTGCCCATGCCGATATCGGTCAGGTCACGCACCGTTGCGCCTCTCTTGGGGTTTGATGGACTGCTATTCGACTGTGCGGCGTCGTGATCGCGACGATCACGACGACGTCAGCGGGAATAGTAGTTCGGCGCCTCGGCGGTCAGTGTGATGTCGTGCGGATGCGATTCCTTGAGGCCCGCCGCGGTGATCTGGACGAACCGTGCACCCTGTAGGTGATCGATGGTCGACGATCCGGTGTACCCCATCGACGCACGAAGCCCGCCGACGAGCTGGTGGACCACCTGGCCGAGTGGCCCGCGGTAGGGCACCCGTCCTTCGATGCCCTCGGGGACCAGCTTCTCCTCGGCGAGCACGTCGTCTTGGAAGTAGCGGTCCTTGGAGTACGACTTGGCCTGTCCACGACCCTGCATGGCGCCGAGCGATCCCATGCCTCGGTAGCTCTTGAACTGCTTACCGTTGACCAGGATCAGGTCGCCGGGAGCCTCGGCCGTGCCTGCGAGGAGCGAACCGAGCATGACGGTCGACGCGCCCGCCGCGAGTGCCTTGGCGATGTCGCCGGAGTACTGCACGCCACCGTCGGCGATGACCGGAACGCCTGCCTTGTTGCAGACGGCGACGGCTTCGAGGATGGCGGTGATCTGCGGGGCACCGACACCTGCGACGACGCGGGTCGTGCAGATCGAGCCGGGACCGACACCGACCTTGACGGCGTCGGCGCCCGCGTCGACGAGCGCCTGCGCGGCCTCACGCGTTGCGACATTGCCGCCGACGATCTGTACGCGATCGCCGATCTCGGCCTTGAGCTTGGCGACCATCTCGAGCACTAGCCGGTTATGCGCGTGGGCGGTGTCGACGATGATCACATCGGCGCCGGCGTCGGAGAGCGCCATCGCGCGTTCCCACTGCGGGTCGCCGGTTCCCACAGCCGCACCGACGAGCAGTCGACCGTCGGAATCCTTGGTGGCGAGCGGGTGCTGCTCGGTCTTGACGAAGTCTTTCACCGTGATGAGACCGGTGAGCTTGCCGTTGCCGTCGACGATCGGCAGCTTCTCGACCTTGTTGCGACGCAGGAGGCCGAGCGCGGCCTCGGCGGACACGCCCTCCTGGGCGGTGATGAGCGGCGCCTTGGTCATCACTTCGGAGACCGGGCGGTTCTGGTCGACCTCGAAGCGCATGTCGCGGTTGGTGATGATGCCGACGAGTTCGCCGCGATCGTCGACGACCGGCAGGCCGGAGATGCGGTACCGAGCACACATGGCGTCGACCTCGGCCAGGGTGTTGCTTGGCGAACAGGTCACCGGATCGGTCACCATGCCCGCCTCGGAGCGCTTGACCGTCTCCACCTGGCCGGCCTGGGCCTCGATCGACAAGTTGCGGTGAAGGACGCCCATTCCGCCCGCGCGCGCCATGGCGATGGCCATGCGCGACTCGGTGACGGTGTCCATCGCCGAACTGACGAGAGGCACGCGGAGCGTGATCTCCTTGGTCACCCGCGTGGATGTGTCGACCTCACTGGGAATCACATCCGATGCCGAGGGCAACAAAAGGACGTCGTCAAACGTCAGTCCGAGCATTGCGACCTTGCCGGGGTCGTCTCCTCCGGTGCGAACCTGCGTCATTCGTCCATTCTATCTGGTAATGGGCCGCCGCTGATTTCGCCCGCAGCGAAGCGATCGCGCCGGGTCGTGGCTGCCCCGCCCCGTTCTGCGCGACGAAGAGCGAGGGCGTCGGCTCGTGGCTGCGCCGCCCCGTTCTGCACGACGAAGAGCGAGGAGCGAAGCGACGATGCGATGAGGAGGAAGAACGGGGCACAAGGCGCAGCCACGAGCCGCGCAAACAACAAGGAGCGAAGCGACGATGTGAGCGAGGAGGAAGAACGGGGCAGAGGGCGCGGCCACGCAGCCGACCCAGTACTTCTGTGGAGCGATGCGGCAGCCGTGCGCTGCAATCGGTTACGGTGGAGTCGTGCGTGATCATCTCCCACCGGGCCTTCCACCAGACCCGTTCGCCGACGACCCCAGCGATCCGGCTTCGATGCTGGATTCGATGGAGCCTGGCATCCCTTTGGATGAGAGCGAGCGGCTCGCGGTCGAAGAGGATCTGGCCGACCTCGCAGTCTATGAGGCGTTGCTGGCACATCGGGGGATTCGCGGGCTCGTCGTGGTATGCGACGACTGCCAGGAAGACCACTACCACGACTGGGACATGCTGCGCGCCAACCTACTTCAACTGTTGATCGATGGGACCGTGCGGCCGCACGAGCCTGCCGTCGATCCGCGTCCCGATGCCTATGTGACGTGGGACTACTGCCGCGGCTATGCCGACGCGCATCACCATCTCGACAACGAGCGCTGACCGTATCGACCTACGTCGGGGTTTCGAGATCTTCTGCCCATCGTCGCCTGCGACACCACACAACAAGCCACGAGCCCTGCGACTGCGGGACTCGTGGCTTGTGTATTACGGAAGGTCCTACTCCGTCTGACTGACAGCCGATCACTCGACGGTCACTTCAGCTAGAGCTCAACATTCAGCTCGATGGGGGCCAGCTACTCGACGGTCCTTCGTTGGCCGCCGTCGTGGTGGTCGTTGTGGTCGTCGTCGGCGGCTTTGTCGTGGTCGTCGGCGTCTCGCTGGTCGGCGGCGTCGTGTGGGGCGGGGTCGTCTCAGGCTTTGTCTGACTCGTGAGCTGGTCGGTCGGCTGTTGCGGTTGAGACGTTCGCGCCTGCGAGGGGTCAGGGTTTCCGCCGTTCGGTGAGGTCGCCGAGGCACCGCTGCGCGCTGTGGTCCCGGTGTCGGCTCGCAGCCGTCCGATCCACTCGTCCATGTGTGAGCGGGTATCGGAATCCCGGACCGGTCCCATCGAGTTCTCCGCCTGGGAGATCAACGATTCGGCGGCAGGAGTGTTGCCCGCGGCGAGTTCGGCCTCGGCCTTCTCGAGGTTCGACCGGACGTCATATGCAGCTTGCGTTTCCGATGCGGCCTGCGCGAACACGACCTTCTTGACGTTCCACAGCGGGTCGCCGGGTTCGGAACCCTGCGACATCACCGTGAGCCCGGCAGCGGCAACGATTGCAACCGCGGCGGCACCGGCGACAATGCGGAGCGTACGCACGATAGTGCGGGTCCGAGCGCGCGGATGTTCCGCGGCGATGGCGTTCTCGACGTCGGTGACAGTCGGGCCGAGTGGCAGCGGATCGGCGAGCGACTCATGGCGCCACGCGGAGAGCAGTCCCGCGAGCTCGTACTCGGCGTCATCTCGTGTCGGCGTCGGTACATCGTGCGACAGCGCGTCGATGAACGCGTCGTCGAATGCAACCGCGGAGATATCCACGGGTGGTGTGTCGTCGGGAGTCGCCCACTCCCCTGTCGGAAATCTGTACGCACCTGTTCCGGTGTCGTGCATGCCCCCCGACTGCCGCCGACCCGGCACGGAGCGACCACGATGCGACTCATGCTCGTCGTTCATCATGCCCTCCCGCCTTTCTCAGCTGTTCCTTCAACTTGGCCAATGCTCGGTGTTGCGCGACACGGACCGCACCGGGGGTGCTCCCCACGGCTTCTGCGGTCTCTTCAGCAGACAGTCCGACGACCAGACGCAGGATGAGTACTTCGCGTTGCTTCTCCGGAATCAACGCGAGAAGTGCCTTCATCTCTCGGCTGGCGTCGGCGTCGAGTGCGCTCTGCTCCGGTCCCCCAGTGACCTGGACGACCTCGGGGAGCTGCTCAACGGGGTCGGCTTTCACGCGACCGGCGACACGCATGGCGTCAGCCACCTTGTGCGAGGCAATGCCGTACACAAAGGCCATGAACGGTCGCCCCTGGTCCTGATACCGGGGCAGCGCGGTCATGACAGCCATAAGGGCCTCCTGCGCCACGTCGTCAGCGGAGAACAAATGGCGTTCTCCGACACCGATTCGCCCTCGGCAGTAGCGCACGATCGGTTCCTGCACACTTTCGAGGACTGACGTGAGTGCGACCCGGTCGCCCGACGCGGCTGCGCGGACGGCTTCGTCTAACTCAACACCTGTCAGTTTCATCGTCAGTTGAGATTCCCGTGTTACACGTTTGTGTTGCCTGATCAATCGGGTCGTGATGGATCTACGAGCGGCCAGCGAAAGGCATCCCCCGATCCACAAGCATGTCATGCGACGCGGCGATGGCTGCAATCGTCGTATACGACGTGTCGCCAAGGCCCTGCAGCAAAGACAACGATGCCCAGGTCAGCGGCACAAATCCGCCCCCGCGCGCGCGACGCAGACATGCCTGCGCAACTGCAGCAGCGTCGGATGTATCGTTCGCCGACGCCGCGGCGATGAGGTCTGTCTTTATGTGATGACGCTCATGGTCCGACGACACCGAGGCCATCATTTTTTGGGCCTCACCGATGAGACGACGCGCCTGCTCAGCGTCGCCGGTGTAGATGGCCAGTTCGGCACCGACCCAACGCTCGCGCACGCGCGGGCGAAGATCGGTGACAAACGTCGACCACGCGTCGGCGGCCGCATCGTCGACGTCGCGGCCGCCGAGTAGCTCTCGAGCCCTTGTAAGTAGCCGACCCGACGCCGGGAATCGGAATAGCCCGAGGTTGTCGGCGGCGAGCCCGACGACGGCGTCGTGCGCGGCAACGCGAACCCAGGGATCTGCGGAGCCGAAAGGATCGTCCAGCGCGGCTAGCGCCGCGGCGTCGAACCCGAGGGCGAGGTCATGTCGACCCGACTGTCGGTGCAGCGATGCCGTGGTACTCCACGTCAGGGAGATCACCTCGCAGGCGTCGACCGTTCTGGCGCGCTCACGGAGTCGGTCGAGCATGGTCAGCGCCGCAGCCCCGTCGCCGAGCCCTCCGCGTTCGACGGCCTTCCACCATTGATTTCGCAGCGAATTCAACACAATCCCGTGGTCCACATCACTTCCATTGTCTCCGTTTTCCTGAATTTAACCTGCCGTCACAATCCTTTAATTCGACGCCAACGTCACGTACGCATGATGAGAACATTTCCTCCGTGTTACCCGGCGTTCTTGGTCCCGTAGGCGCCTACGATCGTACTTCCGCTCGTCCAGAGTGAAATCAATCCGCATCTGCGCAGCTCACGACCCCTTGAGGGGTTCCGATAAGGGTCTCCGCAGTTGGCGGGGTCGGCCTGTGCTAGCCAAGGCCGACCACACAACATTTCGTTAACAACGATGGAATTTTTTGAACGATCTTGTCCTCGAGAGGCACTATTGACGCTGTTTCCGCCGTCCGCCTAGTGTTTGCGATGCACAGCCGATAGCGGCGATGCGCCAGTGTGGTTCCGCCGGTCTCGCGGTCGGTGGAGCAGTGCAGCGGTACCTCGAGAATCAAAGGAGTTCGTGCCATGCCTCAGCCAAATCATCTCCCCGGACCTAATGCCGATATCTGGGATTGGCAAATGCAAGGCCTATGCCGCGGCGTCGACTCCTCGATGTTCTTTCATCCCGATGGTGAGCGGGGACGGGCACGTGCCCAGCGCGAGCGTCGCGCGAAAGAAATGTGCCACCAGTGCCCGGTGATTGCGCATTGCCGTGAGCACGCTCTCGCGGTCGCCGAGCCCTACGGGATCTGGGGCGGACTGTCGGAGTCCGAGCGCAGCATGCTGATGAAGCGCGGCGTCGGACGACGTATCGCGAGCTGACCGAGCACTCACACAGCGCAACAGTCCATAGGAACACTCCGCAGGCCATAAGAACGCAGACAAGCCCGGGCCGACCATCGTGGTCGGCCCGGGCTCTTCTTCGTGTCACGTGCGGTCAGACGTCAGACCGCGAGCGCCGATCGGTCAGTGCGCGTGTCCGTGACCGTGATCAGCGGCCGCACCGGCCGGCTCGTCGGCAACTGCGGCCTCGGTGGTCAGCACCATCCGCGACGCCGACGCCGCGTTCACGACCGCAGACCTCGTCACCTTGACCGGATCGATGATGCCGCCTGCGAGCAGGTCACCGTACGAGAGCGTCGCGGCGTTGAAGCCGTGACCGGTCTCCTGGCGTGCGACCTTGTCGACAACCACGGCACCGTCGACGCCCGCGTTGCTGGCGATCCAGTACAGCGGCGACCGCACGGCGTCGCGAACGACCCGCACACCCAGCGCCTCGTCCTGGCCGAGTCCCTCTGCGAGAGAGTCGAGGACCTTCGACGCTTGCACGAGCGCAGACCCACCACCGGGGATGATGCCCTCCTCGACAGCGGCCTTGGCTGCGGCGACCGCATCCTCGACGCGGTGCTTGCGCTCCTTGAGTGCTGTCTCGGTCGGCGCGCCGACGCGGATCACGGCGATGCCACCGGAGAGCTTCGCCAACCGCTCGGCGAGCTTCTCGCGATCCCAGTCGGAGTCGCTGTTGTCGATCTCGCGTCGGATCTGGTCGGCACGTGCGGCAACGGCCTCCTTCGAACCGCCACCCTCGACGAGGGTGGTGGTGTCCTTGGTGACGACAGCGCGACGCACAGTGCCGAGCTGATCAAGCTCGGTCGTCGACAGCGAGAGTCCGATGTCGGTCGAGATCACGGTGCCACCGGTGACGACTGCGAGGTCGTCGAGGAACGCCTTGCGACGATCACCAAAGAACGGTGCCTTGACCGCGACGGCCTTGATGGTCTTGCGGATCGAGTTGACCACCAGCGTCGAGAGCGGCTCGCCCTCAACGTCTTCGGCGACGATCAGTAGCGACTTACCCGACTGCGCGACCTTCTCCAGCAGCGGGAGGAAATCGGGCAGTGAGCTGATCTTGTCGCGGTAGAGGAGCACGAGAGCGTCCTCGAGCACCGCTTCCTGGAGGTCGGGGTCGGTGATGAAATACGGCGAGAGGTAGCCCTTGTCGAACTGCACTCCCTCGGTGACCACCAGTTCGGTGTGTAGTCCCGAGCCTTCTTCGATGGTGACGACGCCGTCGGTGCCGACCGTCGTCATCGCCTTGCCGACCATCTCGCCGATCTCGGGGTCGCGCGAACTGACGGTGGCGACCTGCGCGATGGCCTTCTCGCCCTCGACAGGCGTCGCCACGCGCACCAGTTCGTCGCTGATCGCGTCGGCAGCCTTGGAGATACCCGCGCCGAGCGCCACCGGGCTCGCGCCAGCTGCGACGTTGCGCAGACCTTCGCTGACGATCGCCTGCGCGAGAACCGTCGCGGTGGTCGTGCCGTCGCCCGCCACGTCGTTGGTCTTGGTGGCGACCGACTTCACCAACTGAGCACCCATGTTTTCAAACGGGTCCTCGAGTTCGATGTCGCGCGCGATCGTCACGCCGTCGTTGGTGACCGACGGTCCGCCGAACGCCTTGGACAGCACCACATGTCGCCCGCGCGGGCCGAGTGTCACCTTGACCGTGTCAGCGAGCTGATCGATACCGCGCTCGAGTGAGCGGCGGGCCTTCTCGTCGAATTCGATCTGTTTGGCCATGATTTCCTTCTTGAGTGCCTTCTACTGGGAAATGAATGGGGGCACAACGTAGTCCGCCCCGGGGTCTGCGTACAGACCCCGGGGCGGAACGACCACACGTTGGTCCGTGGGGTCTTACTTGCCGATCACCGCGAGCACGTCGCGGGACGAGAGGATCAGGTACTCCTCGCCGGCATACTTGATTTCGGTGCCGCCGTACTTGCTGTAGATGACGGTGTCGCCTTCTTTGACGTCGACAGGGACGCGGTTGCCCTGCTCGGTGACACGCCCTTCGCCGACGGCGATGACGGTGCCCTCCTGGGGCTTCTCCTTGGCGGTGTCCGGGATGACCAGACCGGATGCGGTGGTCGTCTCGGCCTCCACAGCCTGCACCAGGATCTTGTCCTCAAGCGGCTTGATGTTCACGCTCGCCACGATGTGAGTCCTCAACTTTCTCATCTGAGAAACGATGTATGTGTTTGCGGGCCCTGCACGAAACCTCGTCGTCGCGGGTGGCCGAGGTTCACTTTCAGTGCCTACTGGCACTCTATACGTGAGAGTGCCAGCACTCAAGGGGCACGGGTGCAAACGTCGCTCCCCTGCCTTGGCTCACGCACTGACCGGGAGGCGTCGCGACCACCACGATGCCACGAGCGCTCCGAACAATCCGACGACCGCGAGGGCACTGACCACCCAGATCGCCGTTGACATACCGCCCAGCAACTGACCGTGCTGCTGGGTGACGCCCGAACTTGCCAGAATGGCGGTGATGATCGCGAGCATCACCGCGCCGCCGACTTGAACGCTGGTGTTGACCAGGCCGGAGGCCAGGCCCTGCTCGTGGTCGGCGACGCCCGCGGTGCCCTGCGAGTTGATCGACGGGAAGGTCAGAGCAAACCCGACGCCCAACAGAATGATGGTCGGCAACAGGAACTCGGCGTAGGACATGCCCGGCTGGACACGGGAGAACCACAGGTAGCCACCGAGGAACGACGCGAAACCAGCGACAAGCAGAAGTGGAGTCGGAACCCTGTCGAGGACGCGATCCATCCGTGTCGCGCTCGCGACGACGATCACGCCTGCCGGCAGAAAGGCGAGCGCCATTCCCAGCGGCGACCAACCCAACGAGTCCTGCAGATACAGCGTCACGACGAACTGGAACGCGACGTAGCCGCCGAACATCAGCGCACCGGAGAGGTTCGCATGGACCAGCAACGCCGACCTCAGAATTCCGGGACGCACCAGCGGGTGTCGATGGCGGAACTCAACGGCGACGAACGCGACGCCCAGGATTGCCGACGCGGCGAAACTCGCGATCGTGACGGGCGCGGTCCACCCGACCTCGGGAGCGCGCACGACCGCGAAGACGAGCAACAGCAGTGCACCGGTGCTCGTGAGAGCGCCCAATGCGTCGAACTGTCGCCAGTGCATGGGTGTGCGAGGCGCTGTCGGGATCACGCGCAGCCCCGCGAAGAGCAACGCAAGCGCGACAGGTCCCGGGAACAGCAGCGTTGCGCGCCAGGAGAGTTCGGTCAGCAGTCCACCGAAAACCAGACCGAGCGAGAAGCCACTCGCTCCGCACACGGTGTAGATACTGAAAGCCTTGTTGCGAGCGGGCCCCTCGGCGAACGTCGTCGTGATGATCGACAGGCCCGCGGGCACGGTGAACGCGGCGGCGATCCCCTTGATGAAGCGCAGAGCGATGATGACCGCATTGACGTCGACGACGGCGCTCGCGACAGAGGCGACGCCGAACACCCCCAGGGCCACCAGGAACACCCTGCGGCGGCCGAACAGATCACTTGCACGCCCGCCCAGCAACAGCAGACCGCCGTAGCCCAGCACATATCCGCTCACGATCCACTGCAACTGCGACTGACCCATGTGGAGGTCTTCGCCGATCGACGGCAGTGCGACACCGACCATCGAGATGTCGAGGCCGTCGAGGAAGAGCGCTCCCGCCAGAACCACAAGGAGCAGCCATACCCTTCCGGTCCACCCCGTCGCCGAGGTGATGTGCAGGTTCGTCGTTGGTTCGGGAGCCGCCCGATCGGTGTCGTGTGCCCGATCGTCGACGCTCGACGAATCGGACCGGTGCGCGATGACCACGTCTCGTGTGTTGTGTGCCATGCGAGAAACTATATGCACATGCATTCAATGCGTCTACATTAATTGTCGTCACATCTTTTGTCTGAGCATATATTGCACTTGCAGGGTAGGATGCGGGTCATGACCAAGGCGGTGGCTTCTCAGGACCAGTTGGCTGCCGCGTGGCGCGATCTCTCGATCCGATACAACAAAGTCCTGTGCAGTCTCGATCGTGAACTGCAGGCCAAGCACGGACTGTCATCGAGTGAGTTCGAGGTGCTCGAGTTGCTCGCAGAGGCCGACGACCATCAGGCACGGATGAGCGAACTCGCAGGCGGAGTGCACTTGAGCCAGAGCGCCCTCTCCCGCGTGGTCGGACGACTCGAGAAGGACGGTCTGGTCGCCCGCACGATGTGTTCCTCAGATCGACGTTCGGTTTTCGCCACCCTGACCGCCTCCGGCGAGCAACGGTATGCGCAGGCGCGCCCGACGCAACGCGAGACTCTCGCGTCGCTCACCGACGGGTGCCCGCAACTGTTGCGCGAGGGCTGATCAGCGCTCTTGCGACACCTGCACACTCAGCCCCGGGTCGGTGGCAACCGTCAGCGGTGACGGCTGCGCACCACCCGCAATGACGTGTGCTCCCAGCGTGGCGATCATGACGCCGTTGTCTGTACACAGGCGCGGCTTCGGCACGCGCAGCGTGATTCCGGCTGCGGCACAACGTTCTCGCGCCAGCGACCGAATCCGAGAGTTGGCGGTCGCGCCGCCGCCGAGCACCAGGGTATCCACGCCGAGATCCGTGCAGGCGCGAACTGCCTTGAGCGTCAACACATCTGCCACAGCTTCCTGAAACGACGCAGCGATATCGGCAACCGGGACGTCGACGCCGTCGCGGCGGCATTTCTCCACGTACCGGGCCACCGCCGTCTTGACGCCGGAGAAGGAGAAGTCATAGCGCGAATCGCGCGGCCCGGTCATGCCACGTGGGAACTCGATCGCGTGTGGATCTCCCTGCGCCGCAGCCTTGTCCAGCGCGGGACCGCCGGGGAACCCGAGGTCGAGCAGACGCGCCACCTTGTCGAAGGCTTCGCCGGCAGCGTCGTCGACCGTGGTGCCGAGTTCGACGATGGGGTCGGCGAGATCGGTGACGTGCAGGAGATGGGTGTGGCCACCCGAGACGAGGAGTGCGACGCATTCGGGCATCGGCCCGTGTTCGAGTGTGTCGACGGCGACGTGCCCGCCGAGATGATTCATCGCATAGAGCGGTACATCCCACGCCAGCGAATACGCCTTGGCCGCAGCAACTCCGACGAGCAGCGCGCCCGCGAGGCCCGGCCCGATGGTGACGGCGATGGCATCCGGCTTGACGATCCCGGCGGCTTCACGCGCCCGCTGCATGGCAGGCACGATCGCTTCCAAGTGGGCACGCGAGGCGATCTCGGGCACCACTCCCCCGAAGCGTGCGTGCTCGTCGACACTCGAGGCCACCTCGTCGGCCAGCAGCGTCACCGCGCCGGGCCCGTCACCCTCACCCGGCGTCCATTCGACGATCCCGACTCCGGTTTCGTCACACGAACTCTCCACGCCCATCACGATCATGTGGGATCACCTCCACGCCCCGACACCGAGGGACGCGCCATCGTGTAAGCGTCGGCGCCGGAGGGCTGATAGTAGTTGCGGCGTACTCCACGTCGGACGAAGCCGTTGCGTTCGTACAGCGCGATGGCCGTGTCGTTGTCGGTCCTGACCTCGAGGTAGACCGGGGCGTCCGCGGCATCGGCGACGTCGAGCATCACGTGGAGCAGTGCGCGTCCGTAGCCGAGTCCACGATGACTGGGCGCGACGGCGATGGTGTGGATCTCACACTCGAAGTTCCCCTCGCCGCCCAGCGTCGAGATGCCCGCGTATCCGACGACGTCACCACCGGGTGTCTCGCGCGCCGCGAAGTACCGGTTGTACGGCGCGTTGAGCTCGGCACGGAATGCGGTTGCGGGCCACGGTGAATCGCCGACGAACATCTCGCGCTCGAGCATCGCGCACCGTGGGATATCCGAGTAGTCGAGGCGATCGATCAGCAGTTCGTGAGTGGTCACCTCGGGGTCACCGCCTTGGCGCGCTGGTCTTTTCGTTCGACGGCATCGGGGCGGCGGAGATAGAGCGGGACGAGCGGTCCCGGCGCCACGCCCGCCACGACGTCGCCCGCACTTGCCAGGAACAGGCCGCGCACCGTCGGTGTACTCACCAGCGACGGCTGTCCCTGCCACCCGCACAGTTCGAGATGACTCGGTGAGCCTGCTGCCACGTCGACCTGTTGCGCCGCAAGCGATTCGGCGACCACCGCGGGTGCCGACACTTCGGGACCACTGATCCGCGCACCATCGCGGTAGCGCGCCCAGTACACCTCGCGGCGTCGCGCGTCGGTCACCACAACCATCGACGATCCGGCCGGAGAGTGTTGTGCGGCGTCGGCCGCGATCGCGTCGAGCGAGCAGACCCCGTACACCGGAAGACCGCGCGCGTCACCGAATCCGGCCCCGGTCGCCATACCGACCCGGAGACCCGTGAAAGGTCCTGGGCCACAACCGACCACGACAGCGTCGAGTCCGTCGCGGCCCACGCCCGCCTCGTCAAGCGCCCCCAATATCAGTGTCGTCAGCACTTCGGCGTGCCGCCGGTGGTCGGCAGTCGCACGGTCGGCCAGCACACGGACGCCACTCCCGTCGACCGTCCCGACACCGGTCACCACGACATCGGTCGCGGTGTCGATGACGAGCACCGTCATCTCATCCATCTATCCAACTCCATTGTGCGTGACGGACATCGGTATCGGGATCGCGCCGTAAGCGCACCAGCAGGTGCCGGTCTGCGAGACGCTCCGCGACGCCCTCGCCCCATTCGACGACGACCACCGCGTCCGTGAGATCGGTGTCGAGGTCGAGCGCGTCGAGTTCGTCGAGGCCACCGAGCCGGTACGCGTCGACATGCACCATCCCCGGACGGTCGGGCGACCCGGGTTTGTGTTCGCGAGCGATGATGAAGGTCGGCGACGACACCCGGCCAACCACATCGAGACCCGCGGCGATACCGCGCGCCAGTGCCGTCTTACCCGCCCCGAGCGGCCCGTCGAGGATGACGACGTCACCCGCCGAGAGGCCATGTGCGAGTTCGGCTCCCAACGCCTCGGTGTCGGCGACATCAGGCAGCTCACGGGTATGGACACTGTCGGTGTCGGTCATCGTCGCCTGCCCAACAACGGGATTCGACGACGACGCGGCTGCGGACGTGCTGCCCGCGACCGTTCGACGAGGTCGGCGATGGCGTCGGTCACCCGGTCGGGCTGCTCCATCAGGACCATGTGGCCCGCGCCGTCGACGATGTCGAGGCGGGAGTCGTCGCCGAGGTCGCCGAACATGTGCAACGAGTTGGGCAGCGGTGTCATCTGGTCGGCGGTCCCACAGACGACTGCCGTCGGGACCGCGGCGATGACGGGCAGGCCCATCGATTCGTCGTGGTGCTCCAACGCGTTCAGGAAGCTCACGACCGTGGAGATCGGCGTGTTCTGGATCATCTTCTCCACAGCCCGCCCAAGCGCGGGGCTGTGAAAGTCGGGTCCGAAACTCGCGGAAAAGAGAACCGGCTCGAGGACCAGCCTGGTGAGCTCGCGACCGGCTTGGATCACGCGCGGGGTGTGACGAACGGTGGCGCGGAACGCGTCGACGAGTGGGTTGCGCAACCCGCGTGCGAGACCTGCATCGGTCAGTCCACGTGCGGCGGTGGCGACGAGCGCGACCCCTGCCACGGGTCCATCGGGGCCGAAGAGCTCCGAGTGGCGTCGTGCGAGCGCCATGATCGACATGCCGCCCATCGAATGTCCGCACAGCACAACAGGACCCGACGGCGCGACGGTCCGCATCACGGCGGCGACGTCGTCGGAGAGTTGCGCGATCGTGCAGGTGTCGGGGGGCGCGGCGTCGGACTTCCCGTGCCCACGATGATCGAAGAACACCAACCGGATTCGCCGTTGGGCCCAGTGCTCGGCGAGGTCGAATCTCTGAAAGTGCCACGACGCCATTCGAAGACTGAAGCCGTGCACGAACAGCACTGTCAGCTCCGGCTTCTCACCGGGCGCGATGCCCCCGAGGTCGACGGTGCGCACCGCGAGGGCCAGCCCGTCGTCGGTGGTGACCGTCGACGGCTCGTCGGAGTAGATGGCGGTGAAATCGATTCCCGCGTAGGGATCGTCGAGTGAGTCGACACGACGACGCGACAACGCACGCCCTGCACCGGCTGCGGCTAATCCGCCGAGCGCTCCGAGTCCCCCGAGACCTGCCATGAGGCCTAGCCGTTCGTACGGCTTCACCGCTGCTCCGCGCTGTCGTCCGAGGCTGCGCCACCGACGTACTGTCGATGCGCACGAGCGCCGATGCCGGTGACGATCTCGTAGTCGATGGTGCCGATCTGATCGGCCCAGTCACGCGCGATGGGAGCGCCGCGCGTTCCGGCGCCGAACAACTCGACGACATCGCCCTCGGCGACCCCACCGCCGTCTGGTCCGAGGTCGATGACGAACTGGTCCATGCACACTCGACCGACCTGCGGGAAGCCCCGACCGTTCACCTGCACGTGCATCTGGTTGGACAGCAGCCTCGGCACACCGTCCGCGTAGCCCGCAGGAACGACCGCGATCACCGTGTCGCGATCCGACGTCCAGTGATGGTTGTACGAAACACCCTGTCCCGCAGCAAGATTCTTGACGAGCGCAACCTCGGCGCGCAACGTCATCGCCGGTATCAACCCGAAGTCGCCGCGCTCGGGAATCGGAGTGCATCCGTAGAGCGCGATGCCTGGCCGAACGAGGTCACGTGCCAGGTCCGGACGTGTGAGTGCGGCAGGCGAATTGGCGATGTGCATCACCTCCGCGGGACTTCCGAGCCGAACGAGATCGGCGGCAGCGGCATCGAGGCGTTCGGCCTGCTGCGAGTTCAGCGGATGCTCGGGTTCGTCGCCGCGTACGAGATGACACATGATCGCCCGAACCCGGACGGCCCCGTCGGCCTTCGCTTTGGCGAGGTCGTCGGCGAAGTCGGCCCATTCGTCTACGGCGACACCGCTGCGGTTGAGACCGGTGTCGACCTTGGCGGTCACGGTGGCGGTTCGTCCCAGACGTCGCGCGGCGTCGGCAACCAGGGCGAGTTGACGCCGCGACGACAGCGCGACGTCGATGTCAGCGGCGATCGCGGCGTCGAACGGCGCGTGGTTGGTGTGCAGCCACGCCGTGATGTGCGCGTCGATGCCCGCCTCGCGCAGTGCCAGCGCCTCGCCGATGTGGGCGACCCCGAGTTCGGCGGCACCCGCTGCCAGCGCGGCGCGCGCCACGGGCACGGCACCGTGGCCGTAGCCATTTGCTTTCACCACGGCGATCACGTCCGTACCGGCCGCCGCGCGGACAACACCCACGTTGTGGGCGATCGCGTCGAGGTCGATGAACGCCGTCAGCGCTGCGGGCAGGCTGGTCTCGGCAGCCCCCGGCGCATCGGGCATCGAGTCATATGAGGTCATCGCGTCCATTGTCCCAGATCCGACGGAGTGGTCGGCGGCACACTCGAGCGATTCCCACCATGCACGTGAGTAATCACCCGCATCCGCACGCGGCGACCGGCGAGTGAACTGGACCGTGGCGCTCACGCCGATACCCCACTCCCCGCTCACTGGAGGTCCTGATGACATTCGTACCCTTCCACCCCAGTTCGTACCCGACGCCGATTGTCGGAGCCGCTCAGCCGAGCAAGGCTGTGCTCACCTGGTCATTCGTTCTCAACGTGGTCTCGATCGGCGTCTTGCCGCTAGCCGGACTCGCGGGGCTATTCGGATTTGTCCTCACCATCAGCGGCGCCGAAGCCGGCAACGCCATAGGGTATGTCGGAGTCGCTCTGTTGGCGGTCGCAGCGGGCCTCATCGCTTCGGGCATCATGACGCTCGCGGCACTCGCGCTCACCGTCGTCGCGCAGATACGACACGTGGACGAGCCCTGGGCGATCGTCACGGCGTGGGTGGTGACAGCACTCAATCTGATCGGGCATGCAGTCCTTACCTACTACCTGCATTTCTAGCGAGGGCCAGATCTAGCGAGGGCCAGACCTTTGGCAAGCTCCCTGACCAGCCAGGGCTGCGGGCTCCCTCAGACCAGCAACGTGCGCAGGGC
The DNA here is from genome assembly GCF_002500165.1 of Gordonia sp. UBA7860. NCBI lineage: Bacteria > Bacillati > Actinomycetota > Actinomycetes > Mycobacteriales > Gordoniaceae > Gordonia > Gordonia sp. UBA7860. The sequence goes on from NZ_DLSO01000195.1 coordinate 56,986, forward strand.
GGGCCGTAGCGCAGCCAGCAGATTCGACGCCCCGATCGGCGCTCCGCCGCTGGCCAGCGCCGCTGCCTGGGCATGCACCCTCGCTGCTGCGGCACCCGCCCAGATCGGCGGCAGACCCGCCGCGAGCAGCGCACCCGCGATGCCCGACAACACGTCTCCCGCTCCTGCTGTCGCCGCCCAAGACGACCCGGCGTCGTTGCCGAACACGGTGCCGTCGGGCTCCGCGACCAGCGTGATGCGCCCCTTCAGCAATACCGTCACTCCCCAGCGCTGAGCGAGTCCCGCCACCGCCCCGAGGCGGTCGGCACCCACCTCCTCGCCGGTGAGGCGTGCGAATTCGCCCGCATGCGGTGTCAGCAGTGTCGGCGCCTCGCGTCCACGAACCAAGTCTGGGTGCTCGGACAGGACGGTCAGCCCGTCCGCATCGACGAGGACCGGCAGTTCGGTGGCGAGGATCTTCCCAAGGAGGTCCAGAGCAGCGTCGTCTGTTCCGGCTCCCGGTCCGACGATCCACGCCTGCACACGCCCGGCGTCGGCGAAGTCCGGTACCGCGACGACCTCCGGAAAGTGCTCGACCACCTCGGCGTGCGCCGACCCGACGTAGCGCGTCATCCCCGACGTCGCGGTCACCGCGGCTCCCGTGCACAGGATGCCCGCGCCCGGATACCGATGCGATCCCGCGATCACTCCGACGACGCCCTGCGTGTACTTGTCGTCGTGCGGTCCGGGGACCGGCCAGGCGTCGGCGATCTCGGTGTCGGTGAGTGAGTACAGTCGCGGCCCCGTCGGAGGCGTCGACACCAGCGGCGCACCTTCCGGGTCCTCGGCAAGACCGATGTCGACGAGTTCTACGCGCCCGCATTGTGGTGCTGCGAGCAGGTGCGCGTGTCGTCTCACCCCGAACGTGACGGTGACGTCGGCGCGCACAGCGGGCTGGTTGACCTGCCCGGTGTCGGCGTCGACACCAGAGGGAAGGTCGACGGCCACGATCGGCGTCAGCGGATCGACGGACGCGAACACCATTGCAGCGGCAGGCCGTAGCGGCCCGTGCCCACCAATCCCCACGACACCGTCGACGACGACGTCGAGCGAACTGGGCAGCGGGTCGACGACCCGACCACCCGCACGTCGAAACGCAGCCAACCCGCCGGCATGCGCTTTGTCGGGTGCGAGCAGCGTCGCGCTGACCGCAGCGCCTCGTCTGGCCAGTTCGGCGCCTGCGTAGAGTGCGTCACCGCCGTTGTCGCCAGCTCCGACCACGATGCCGACGGCTCGCCCCACCACACCGTTCGTGCGTTCTGTGAGAAGCGCGGCCACCACCTGAGCCACACCGTGAGAGGCGCGACGCATCAGAGTCCCGTTGGTCAGCAACTCCCCTGTCGCGCGTTCCGCGGCGCGGACGGCGTCGGCGGTGAGGTAGCTGACCGGCATCAGGACCTACTCGACGGTGACCGACTTGGCGAGGTTACGCGGCTTGTCGACGTCGTAGCCGCGAGCCTGCGCGACGCTCGCCGCGAAAACCTGCAGCGGGATGGTCGACACCAGCGGCTGCAGCAGCGTCGGCGTCTTCGGGATCGGGATGAAGTGATCGGCGACGGCACGTGCCGACTCGTCGTCGGTTTCGGCGATCACGATGGTCCGTGCACCCCGCGCCTGGATCTCGCGGATGTTGCTGACCATCTTGGAGTGCAGCACCGCGCGACCGTCGGCCTGAGGCATCACGACGATGACCGGCAGTCCGTCTTCGATCAGCGCGATCGGGCCGTGCTTGAGCTCACCGGCAGCGAATCCCTCCGCGTGCATGTAGGCGAGTTCCTTGAGCTTGAGCGCCCCCTCGAGCGCCACCGGATAGCCGACGTGGCGACCGATGAACAGGACCGTGCCGCGATCGGCGAGCGACCGGGCGAGATCGCGGACGGGCTCCATGGTGTCAAGCACCGCGCGGACCGCATCGACCATGGCTTCCATCGCACCGAACTCACGAGCGACCTCATCGGCATACTTTGTGCCCCTGGCCTGCGCCAACGCGAGACCAACAAGATATGCCGCGGCGATCTGCGCAAGGAAGCACTTGGTCGACGCGACGCCGATCTCGGGCCCGGCGTGCGTGTAAAGCACGGCGTCGGATTCACGCGGGATCTGCGCACCGTTGGTGTTACAGATAGCCAGGACCCGAGCCTTCTGATCCTTGGCGTGCCGGACCGCTTCCAGCGTGTCGGCGGTCTCGCCCGACTGGGAGATGGCGACGACGAGGGTCTGGCGGTCGAGGACCGGATCGCGATAGCGGAACTCGCTGGCCAACTCGACCTCGACGGGCAGGCGGGTCCAGTGCTCGATCGCGTACTTGGCGAGCATGCCCGCGTGATACGCGGTACCGCACGCCACGACGAACACCTTGTCGACGTCGCGCAGGTCGTCGTCGGACAGGCGCTGCTCGTCGAGCACGATGCGACCGTTCTCCAGATGCCCGAGCAGGGTGTCGGCGAGCGCGCGGGGCTGCTCGGCGATCTCCTTGAGCATGAAGTAGTCGTAGCCACCCTTCTCAGCGGCCGCGAGATCCCAGTCGATGTGGAACGGCTTGCCGGGGCGAGGGTTCTGGTCGAAGTCGGTGATCGTGTAGCTCTCGGCGGTGATCACCACGACCTCGTCCTGGCCGAGTTCGACGGCGTCGCGCGTGTGCTCGATGAAAGCGGTGACGTCGGACGCGACGAACATCTCGTTCTTGCCCACGCCGACGACCAGCGGCGTCGACCGACGCGCCGCGACGATCGTGTCGGGGTGGTCGGAATGCGTGAAGACCAGCGTGAACGCACCGTCGAGTCGACGCAGCGCTGCGTATGCGCTCGCGACGAAGTCGCCTGCGGTCGGGCCGGAGTTGTACTCACGCTCGACGAGGTGCACCGCGGTCTCGGTGTCGGTGTCGGAGGTGAACTCGATGCCCTCGGCCTCGAGTTGGGCGCGCAGCGGAGCGTAGTTCTCGATGATCCCGTTGTGCACGACGGCGATCTTGCCGTCGGTGCTCACATGGGGGTGCGCGTTGCGATCGGTCGGCTGACCGTGCGTCGCCCAGCGCGTGTGCCCCATCCCGGTGGTGCCCGTCAGGGCTTCCCGACCGACCGCGGCGATCTGCTTGTCCAGGTTCTCGAGTCGGCCTGCCTTCTTCTCGACGGTCGTGTGACCGTGCCCGTCGAGAATGGCGACACCCGCCGAGTCATATCCGCGGTACTCCATTCGACGCAGCGCCTCGACAACGATGTCGAGGGCTTCGCGCCTGCCCACGTATCCGACGATTCCACACATAGATGTTCAGCGTACCGGGGATTTTGCGAGCAATTGACGAGCCCCGCCGCCCGACTTGGCGCCGAGCAATCGCGATACCGAATCGAGGCGCTCCTCGGGCACGTCGTCGAGCTCGACGACCGTCGTCTTGCCGATCTGCGCCTCGGCGTCGGCAAAAGCGGCGTACTGAGGGTCACCGGTGAGGGTGTACAGCAGAAATCCCGTGCTCATCGCACGTACGGCCGAATGAGACTTACGGTCGACCGCGGCGAACCCGAGTAGCGACTTGACCGACGGCCGCTCGACGATGCCTGCACGGGTCGCCTTGGGGATGGTGCGCAATGACACATCTCCCGCATAATCTCGAGCCAGCGCGAGCGCGTTGGCGTCGACGTTGTCGAGATCTCCGGCGCCGGTGAGCAGCAGGCACGGAGCAGTTGCGGTCTTCGCTGCCTGCGGCAGTGCCTGCGTCGTTGGAGCGGGGAACAGCGCGACGACGCCGCGCGCATCCGGCGCTTCCTGCCCGAGCAGTTGCTGATCGCCCGCGGCGATGATGGCCGCGGACGCGCCGAAACCGTGCCCGACAAAGCCGATCCGGTCACGGTCGACGGTGATCTCGCCGGTGCCTAGCGAGTAGTTGCTGACGATCGACGCCGCTGCCCTCAGGTCGGCCGCGAGCCCGATGTCGGACGCCATCACGCGCTTCTGGTCGTCGGGAGCGGCGACGACGATCCCCCACGACGCGAAGTGATAGAGCAGCGAGCGGTAGCGGTTGGCGCTGGTGAGCCACCCGTGACCGAACGCGATAGCCGGGTACCGACCGGCGTCGGCGGGTGTGAAGACATGGCCGGGCATTCCGACGATGCCGAGGTCGCCACGCAGCACCTTGTGCGGACCTCGCCGGGCAAGCTGCTTGGACAACTTGTCGGGGGACTTCGTGGAGACGCGCTTTTTCCGAGCCACGTTGCTCAGCCTATGTCGTCACACCACCCGAAAGCGCCTCAGGGGGAGAATGTGGACTCGCCTCGGCCAGATCTGCCGGCAGCAGCAGCCGGGGAAGCGCGTCAGCCTCGTCGGCATCGTCGACGAGTTGTTCGCGCATCCGGGCCGTCTGTGATCCCGATCGTCGTCGATGCTCGGCGAGTGTGCTCGCCAATTCGGCCTGCGTCGCGGTGAACTCGCGCGACGCCACGACGATCGATTCGGTTGCGCCGCGAGTGATCGCGTCGATCTGATCCGCAAGGCTCATTGGTCTCCTGCCAGTGCCAGGTCTGCGCCGGAATCGACGTAGTCTCGCGACGTCGGGGGCGGTTGGGAAGCGGGCGCCGTGTCGGTCTGATCCCGGCTGGGTGGGCTGTCGGATCGAGAACTCTCGGGTTGCGGCAGCGTCAGCGGAACGTCGACGTTCTCGTGGTCGACGGCGCGATCGGGCGGCTCGATCTCCCCCTCAGGCGCGCGACTCCGCTCACCGTCGCTGTCGTCATGGGCTCGCCCTGCGGGTTGGCCGTCCGAGAAGTCAACCGACATCTGTTGTGGTACAGGATGATTCACGTCGGCGCGGCCGCGCTCGCGATCGGGGTACGTCTCGACGTCGAGGCCCTCGGTCGCCCGGTTGAGCGTGTGGAGGATCTCGTCGACCGTGCGGACTGTCGTGTCGGCGGTGTCGAGAAACAGTCGCGCCCGCGACGCGATGTCGGCCGCCACGAGCGAGAGCGGAACCGCCCCGGTGAGGACCGCTGCGGGCAGCTCGGCGATCGGGACGCCCGCGATGATGGGAGACGAGCAACGCGCGACCGTGACGTACCAGGTTCGCAAGAGACGATCGATTCCCGACGCCGCACTGCTCGTCGACTCCGACAGGGTGCGCAGCACACCGAGATCCGACTCGGCGCGGCGCTGATGTGCGACGAGGAGCGCGGTCGCGGCGTCGCCCGATGCGCTCGACCACCCGTCGTCGAGTCTGATCTGCTGCTCGGGCAGGCAGTGCAGTTGCTCGGCGACTGCGCGATGTGCCGCCGCCAGCCGATGCGCGTCGTCGGCGAGTGCGGCGACGTCGAATTGTCCGATGCGCGCCAACGGTTCTCGCAGCTCGTCGTCGGCGGGAACGTCGATCCCGAGTGACCGGCCGACACCCATGAGCGTGACCAGGTCGCCGATCCTCGCGATCGCTTGCTCCCGTAGGACGGGTAGACCCTCCGGCACTTCCTCCATCGCGTGCGTCACTCGCCGACTCCCGCCGGGCGCACAGTCCCTGAATGACCGCCGGCGGCTCGTCGGATCACGGGCGCGAGCTCGGCATCGGCGTCGTCGAGGCGACTCATCCCCTGCTCGAGCGTGTCCGCGAGGTCGGCCGCAGCGATGGATTGCGTCCGAAGTCGTTGTGCGAGACGGTCGCCCATCGCGACGTAGCGTTCGGCCAGCGTCGCGTACGCCTCACCGGAACACCACCGGCCGAAGGCCGCCGACTCCATGTCGGATGCGGCGGCGGCGACGACCGACGACGCGCGCCGATAGAACGAGACCACCCCGTGCACCTGATCGAGGTCGACGCGGAGATGGTCTCCCGACGCCCGCGAACTCACTTCTGACACAGTCCCACCCGTCTGCCGCCTGCGCTGTCGAGATAGCGTCGGACACCTCGTTCGGGTGCCCGATATGCGGCTATCTACGTGTGGCGTTGAAGTCTAGACGGTGAGAACACGCCGCGGGTTCCATGTTCGCCCACATTTTCTCGGTACCAGCCGACATTCACTCAGCAACAGTTGCGGTCGACGAGGTCGCCGAACGCTACGACACAGCGATTCCGTGCCGCTCCACGGCGTCGACCAGGGCTGTCGGGCGTTGCTGCGGCGGGACGTCGTGCACGAGTTCGAACGCGCTACCGATGCGCGTCGCCCCGCCGTCGGCTTCGGAGCTGTCGCCGATCATCAGGGCGTCGTAGCCCGCGACACCGAGTTCGTCGAGGGCAGCCTCGAAGATCCTCGGATTGGGCTTGATCGCGCCGACCTCGTACGAGAGTGCGTACGCGTCGACAAGATCACGCAGGCCGACGCGCTCGAGCACTTTGCGGACGTCGAAGGCGATGTTGCTGACGATGCCGACCGGAACGGCCGCCGACTTCAGGCCCCGCAAGACCGTCGCGGTGTCGTCGAACGGCTCCCACGACGCCGGGTCGAGCACCCGTTCATAGAGCGACTCCGCCTGACCGGGAACCGTCAATCCCGACGCCCGCAGGATCGCCAGATAAGCACGACGATGCTCGGCCGGATCGAGATCCCTTCTCTCCCAGGAGATTCGATCGTCGTCTTCGACGGCGGCGGGAAGTCCGACGGGCTGCGTCATCCGACGGATGAGTTCCATCTGGTGGTCGAGGTGCAGTGGTTGACCGTTCTCGTCGTGGAGGTCGGCAAACCATTCAGGCTGGTCGGTGAAGCGGAACAGTGTCCCCGAGAAGTCGAACAGGACCGCCTTGGGAGTGCTGCTCATCGCGTCACCGACGTCCCTACTCCGACCGCGCTGACGCACCAACAGACTCCGATGAGCCTGCTTCGGCGACGACCGAGGCGATCCGCTCGGCGACGCCGCGTGCGAGTTCGGGTGTCGGTGCCTCGACCATGACGCGAACGAGTTGCTCGGTTCCCGAGGGACGCAACAGAACTCGTCCTGTCGATCCCAACTCCTGCTCGGCCACCTCGACGGCGTCGCGCACCGAGTCGGCGATCGCGACCGCGTGCTTGTCGGCGACCCGAACGTTGATGAGTTCCTGCGGCAGCACGGTGACGATCGACGCCAGTTCGGCCAGACGCTTGCCCGACCTGACGATCTGCTCCATCAGCAGCAACCCGGTGAGGATGCCGTCGCCGGTCGTTCCCGACTGCGGGTAGACGATGTGACCGGACTGCTCTCCACCGAGCGAATAGCCTCCGCGTCGCAGTTCCTCGAGTACGTACCGATCACCAACAGCGGTGGTACGCACCTCGATTCTTGCTTCGCGCATGGCGATGTGCAGACCGAGGTTGCTCATCACGGTGGCGACCAGCACGTCGTCGACGAGTCGGCCGCGGGCATGCAGTGCGGTGGCGAGAATGGCCATGATCGCGTCGCCGTCGACCAGTTGTCCGGTCGAGTCGACTGCGAGGCATCGGTCGGCGTCGCCGTCGAACGCGATGCCGAGGTCGGCGCCGTGTTCCAGAACGGCCGCCTGCAACTTCTCCATGTGCGTCGAGCCGCAGTCGGCGTTGATGTTGATGCCGTCGGGTTCGGCGTGGATGGTGGTGACGGTGGCACCAGCACTGGCGAACACTTGCGGACCCACCTGTGCCGCAGCACCATTCGCGCAGTCGACGACGACGTTGAGTCCGTCGAGTCGCGCGTCGATGGCCGCGGCGAGATGCGCCGCGTAGCGGGCACCGGCGTCGGGTGCCTCGCGTAGACGACCAACGCCCGCACCGGTGGGATGGGGAACGTCGCCGGAGGTCATCACGGCTTCGATCCGGTCTTCGACCTCGTCGTCGAGCTTGTGTCCGCCCGCGCCGAAGAACTTGATGCCGTTGTCGGGCATCGGATTGTGCGACGCCGAGATCATCACACCGAACGTCGCGTCGTAGTCGCCGGTCAGGAAGGCGACGGCGGGCGTCGGCAGCACACCGACGCGGATGGCGTCGGCGCCGACCGAGGCGAGTCCGGCGCAGACCGCGGCTTCTAGCATCTCGCTCGACGCACGCGGATCACGACCGACGACCACCTGGGGCCGGAAGCCTGTGGTGCTGTCGCGGGATGTGGAAAGGTCTCCGAGAACGACCGCGGCGGCCGAGGCCAGGCGCAACGCCAACTCTGCGGTGAGTTGGTCGTTGGCCAGGCCTCGGACGCCGTCGGTACCGAAAAGGCGTGCCAAGTCAGCGCTTGGAGTACTGCGACGCCTTGCGGGCCTTCTTCAGGCCGTACTTCTTGCGCTCGACCGCACGCGGGTCGCGAGTCAGGAAGCCGGCCTTCTTGAGTGCCGGACGATCCTCAGGGGTGACCTCGATGAGGGCACGGGCGATCGCGAGACGCAGCGCACCGGCCTGGCCCGAGGGGCCGCCGCCGACGAGCTTGGCGTAGATGTCGAACGACTCGGTGCGCTCGACGGTCACCAGCGGAGCCTTGATGAGCTGCTGGTGAACCTTGTTGGGGAAGTAGTCCTCGAGGCTGCGGCCGTTGAGGGTGAATCCACCCGAACCGGGCAGCATGCGGACGCGGACCACGGCCTCCTTGCGGCGACCGACGGTCTGGATCGGACGGTCGATGACCACGGGACCACGATCGATCGTGACCTCGGCGGCAGCGGGTGCCTCGGTGTCGTAATCATCTGCGGCCTGCTCGAGCTCGACAGCGGCCTCGACGGCAGCTTCGACAGCGCCCTCTGCGGCAGCGGTGTTGTCACCGGCAGCGGCCTGCGCCTCGGCGGCGTTCTCGACTGCGTTTTCCACAGCCTCGTCGCTGATGTTCTCGTTGCTCACTGGGCCACCTGCTTGATCTCGAAGGGGACGGGGCGCTGGGCCGCGTGGGGATGGTTCGGGCCTGCGTACACCTTGAGCTTCGAGGCCATGGCGCGGCCGAGCTTGGTGTGGGGCAGCATTCCCGTGATCGCCTTCTCGACGACACGCTCGGGGTGCGACTCGAGCAGTTCAGCGGTGGTCTGCACCTTGAGGCCACCCGGATGTCCGGAGTGCCGGTAGTTCAGCTTGCGATCAGCCTTGTTGCTGGTCAGCGCGACCTTCTCGGCGTTGATGATGATGACGAAGTCGCCACCATCCATGTGGGGTGCGTAGGTCGGCTTGTGCTTGCCGCGGAGCAGGTTCGCGCTCTGCACGGCCAGCCGGCCGAGCACCACGTCGTTGGCGTCGATGACATGCCACGTACGCGTGATGTCACCGGCCTTCGGGGTGTAAGTAGGCACAGGTGGTCCTCAACTCTTGTGTCGATGGTGCTGGTCAGGGGCGCAGACGGAGACGATTCCCGGCGACCAGTGGGGACCCGGGGCTCTGCTACCTTGCTCCACGCAGGAACGAAAGTGTCACGCACCAGCGATCCAGAGTACGCGACGCCGCTGGTCAGGGTCAAAACGCGGCTGGTGGCCTCACGGGACGATCCTCGCCGTCGACACAGCCCGTGCACAGTGGGCGTCGACCGATTCTCCCGCAGAACCGGCCTGGCACCCGATACTCACCTGCAGATCGTCGTCGACCAGCACGTACCAGCGGATCGCCGAGCCCGACGCGGGTGCCTCGCGGTAGGCGATCACCTCGCGGTCCCCGAACCTCGTCGACGCCGAGAACTCACTCACCACGTCGTCGCCGCGCTGACTGATCCGGTTGCGCAAACTGTTCGCCACCGAGTCGAGCGTCGACGCCGAGCGCACGTCACTCTGCACCAGAAGAATCCGACCACCCGACCCCGGATCGGTGAACACACTGCGGGCCTGGCCAGTGCCACGATCGGACGGGTCGCCTGGCATCGGTGGCGCGCTGCGATGCCAGGCCGCCGGCACCGACAGCGTGGTGCGCCCGACGACGGCGTCGCGGTATGTCGGCCCCTGCGGCGCGTCGTGTCGCCATCCGACGACGCCGAGCACCACCAGACCGACGACCAGCAGAGCACAGCACGCGATCGGCAGTCGGTATCGCCACGCGAACGACTGGCGTGCACGTGCGTCCCCCGGTTGGTCGCCCATCGCCTCAGGTAGCGGGGCGACGACAGCTGTCCGTGCTCCGTGCCGACGGACAAGTGCACGATCGACGGGCACGACCCGTCCCGCAACGGCATACGCGCAGATCTCTTCGATCGCCGCGCGTACCTCATCCCGGTCGGAACCGTCGACGAATACCGCCTCCACCGAGTCGTCGACGAGCGCGACGATCTTCTCCCCCACATGAGCGTCGTCATCCAGGGTGATGACGCCGCTGCGTTCGATCACCCAACCCCCGGAGGTGCGGACCAACCGTGCAACATCCCAGGTCGGTGGCACCGTGTCGGCCGGATAGCTCGGGCGGTGTGTCGTCTCGACGACCACACAGTTGCCCATCACGGTGTCGCTGTGACTACGTGCCACGAGAACTGCGCGAGGTATCAGACTCGCAGGCGGGCGCATACCCGCGGCCGCACGCGCGAGAACCCCGCACCGCACCGCACCCCAGGTGCTGGGGTGGCCGATCAGGAGAGGTCGATCGCTCACGCTGCGAGCGATGTTCCACAGCACCTCGCGCCAGAGCTCTCCGACATCACGCGACTCGCCGGCTACGGTCACCGCGGCCGCGTCGATGTGGTCGAGCAAGAAGGTGACGTCGAGGGGCCCCGGCCCGCTCGCGGTGTCGACGACGGCCTCGCCGTACGCGAGATCGACGACGACCGGCGCAGCTGTCGGTGCGGCCGGGGCGAGCGGTTCCGACTGTGGGATCGTCACGCTCACTGATCCGCCTCGAGGGCCACCTGGATCATTTCCTGCGGCCTGACTCGCGACACGAGTTCTCCGCGGCCCGGCACGAGCTGCTGCATCCTGGATCGACCGACGATGTAGCCCTCGTCGCGGTCGCCGCTCATCAGCAGGACGTCGCTCGACAGGTCCTTCAGCCGGGCGATCACCGGGTCGAACATCGCCCGACCGACGCCACCTGACCGACGGGCGAGCACGATGTGCAGTCCGATGTCGCGGGCGTGTGACGCCATCTCGACCAGCGGTTCGATCGGATGCCGAGCGCCGGTAGCCACCATGTCGTAGTCGTCGATGATGACGTAGATGTCGGGACCCGACCACCAGCTACGTTCCTTCAGCTGCTGCACGGTCAGGTCTTCCGGTGGCAACCGGTCACGGAAGTAGCCCGCGAGTTGGGTCATCATCGATCCCGCGTTCTCGGTCGAGCTCGCGTAGCCCGCCAGGTGCTCGCCCTCGATGATGCCCAGCATCGTGCGCCGGAAGTCGACGAGGACGATCTTGACCTCGTCGGGCGTCGAATTGCGCACGAGCCCCGTGACGATCGTCTTGAGCACGTTGGTTTTGCCGTGCTCGACATCGGAGAACACCATGAAGTGCGGTTGGACGCCGAAGTCGAGGACAACGGGAGCAAGCTCGAGTTCGCCGACGCCTATCGCTACCTGGTTGGGCCCCAACGTGATCGACGACGCCGTCAACAACTCGTCGACGCGCTCACGGGTGATCTCGGTGCCGAGTTTGCGCACCGGCATGGCCTGCCGGTCGGCTCCGTACGCGTTCTGCAGCTTCTCCGCGGCGTGAGCGACACCGGCGCGTAGCGATTGCGCCGAGGAAACCCCGTCGAGCCTCGGCAACGCGATGAGCATGTGCAGTTCCTGTGCGGTGAGTCCGCGTCCTGGTCGATTCTGCGGCACCGATGCCGCCGCGCGCCTGCCCATCGTCGAGTCACTGGGGTCGCCGAGCCGCAGTTCGATCCGACTGCCCATCAGGTCGCGCATCGCAGGCTTGACCTCTGCCCACCTCGACGCCGCGATGACGACGTGGACTCCGTACGAGAGTCCCTGCGAGACAAGGGTGCTGATCTGTTCGTCGAGAAAGTCGAACTCGCCGCGGAGCACCGCGATGCCGTCGAAGACGAGGAACACATCGCCGTGCCGGTCGTCGCCGAGAGGGTCGTCGTCGGCGAGGACTCCGGTGGCGAACCACTGCGCCCGACGCGCGCGGAAGTCCTGCATCGACTCGATTCCCAAGCGCGCGAACAACAATTCGCGACGACGCAGGATCGCCGACACCTCGGCGACCGTGCGTCGCACCGCGTCGAGATCGCCGCGCGAGGCCACCGACCCGACGTGCGGCACTCCGGCCAGCCCCGCGAGGCTGCCACCGCCGAAATCGAGGCAGTAGAACTGAACCTGCTCGGGTGTATGCGTTGCCGCCATCGACATGACCAGGGTCCGCAGCGTCGTCGACTTGCCCGATTGTGGACCACCGACAACCGCGACGTTGCCTGCGCCGCCCGACAGATCGAGCAGCAGCAGGTCGCGACGCTGGTCGTACGGGCGGTCGACGATGCCGACGGCAGCGACGAGAGTGCCTGGCGCAGCGGGTTGATTCACGTCCCGACCGACGAGTACGTCGACTGTCGGAGAGTCGTCGAGCGGAGGCAACCAGACACCGTGCGCTGCGGGTCCGTGCCCCGCGATTCTCCCGACGAGTGTCTGCAGCAACGTCGGAACACCAACCCCGACGACGTCGGCAGCGACGCTTCCGTTGACGCAGGACTCGCCCGCCCCATCCCCGTCTACCTTTCCCAGCTCGGCGGTGTTCGAGTCAGCTCTCGGCGGCTCCTCGTCGAGCAGCGCCAGCGCGGCGTCGAGTACCGAACCCTGCCGGGCCACTGCGTAATCCCCATCGCCGTCGTCCGCACGGCCGTGAACCGCACCGTCGAGTGGGACCGGCAGCGCCGTGAAGATTCTCATCGTGGCGCGCGGACGATCGGAGTCCACATCGATCTCGTCGAGGTAGGCAGATGGCGAGTGATAGGGGCCGGACACATACGAGGTGTTGAATCTGATCGGTTCGGCGCTGTCGCATTTGAGGTAGGCGGAGCCCGGGACGCTCGGCAGGTGATAGGCGTCGGGAACGCCGAGCACCGACCTCGACTCGTTGGCGGAGAACGTCTTCAGCCCGATGCGATACGACAGGTGGCTGTCGAGGCCACGCAGTTTGCCCTCCTCCAACCTCTGCGAGGCCAGGAGCAGATGGATGTGCAGCGAACGCCCAAGACGGCCGATCGCCACGAACAGTTCCGCGAAATCCGGTTTCTGGGAGAGCAATTCGGAAAACTCGTCGACGATGATGAAGAGTGCAGGCATCGGCTCGAGACGCACACCCGAGGCGCGCGCACGCTCATACTCGGCAACGTTGGCGAAATTTCCCGAGGCGCGGAGCACCTCCTGTCGACGAGTCATCTCACCGGAGAGAGCGTCCTTCATCCGGTCGACCATTGCCAGTTCTTGCTCGAGGTTGGTGATGATCGCCGCAACGTGCGGCGCCGACTCGAGGCCCAGGAACGTCGCCCCGCCTTTGAAGTCGACGAGAACGAGGTTGAGTTCGGCAGGCGAGTGTGTTGCCAACATGGATACGACAAGCGTGCGCAGAAACTCGGACTTTCCCGAACCCGTTGCGCCGATACATAATCCGTGCGGTCCGGTGCCTCCGTGTGCGCTCTCTTTGATGTCGAGTTCAACAGGCGTTCCGTTCGGCTGGAAACCGATCGGCACACGGAGGCGATCTTTACCCGTCCGACCGCGCCACTGCACGCTCGGATCGAAGCGAGCAACGTCGTCGATGCCGAGAAGAGCGGGCAGTCCCGGATCGCCTGCTGTCGCCTCGGAGTCCAGGTTGGCCATGCTCGCCGCGGTTGCCACATGGTAGCGAGCGAGTTTGCGTGCGATGGCCTCCGCTTCGGCGATCGTCAACCCATCCATGTCGGCGAACTCCTCGATGCCGACAGCGCTACGCGCACAGACCTTGCCGCCGCGAATCATCAACTCGAGTCCGCGCCGTGCAGCCAGTCCATCGGGCGGGGCAGACAGATCGAGAACGGTCACCTGTTCGGTACCAGCATCGTTGATCAGCCGCTCATCTCCGGCGACGTGGCCGTCGTCGATGATGACGACGACGTGCGCTCGCCCGGCCACGGGCGGTGCGGAGCGACTGAATCGACCGCGATCGAGTAGTTCCGCCGCAAGCGACGTCTCCAGGTCGGCGAGCGACTCGAAGACCATACGCAGCGGCCCCAATCCGTCACGAAGGCTCGGATGTCCCACGTGGGGAAGCCATTTCGTCCAGTCCCATGCCTCGCCGACGGGGTCGGCGGTGACGATCGCGATCCGCAGATGGTCCGGACCGTGAAACACACACAGTTCTGCCACGAGGGCGCGCACCACCTCGCGGGTTTCTCCGCGGACGCCGCCGATGTTGACCGCCGGGAACCCGCGCAGCGAGATCGACGTCGGTAATCGGTGAACGACGGAATGCGTTCGCACAAAACGACGTAACGCGACCATCGAGACAGGTTCGAGGTCTTCGGGCGGACCGGTCTCGGGCGGCATCAGGCGTGTCGCGAGTCCATGCGCGCCGACACCGATCCGGACGTGTGCGAAGTCGGGATCAGACGGCCGTCGTTCCCACATCCGACGTGTACCGATCAGCGTCGGCAGTGTGCGCGGGTCGGGATGGCTCCAGGTCAGCGCTGCGCGTTGCGCGTCGACGGTGTCGCGGACCTGGTCACGCAGTTGCCCGAGGTATCTGAAGTAGTCCTTGCGCTCCTCGTTGAGTTCCGCGGCCCGCTTACCGCCTCCGCGACCACCCGCGGCGAACATGCCGAACATGGACATGAGCATCATCAGCGGAAACATCATGAAGAGCGGATTGCTGAGAATGTTGCGACCGCCGGTCGCGAACATCAACGCCAGCATGCCGACGACCGCCACGATCATGACGACCGGCAGCAGTTTCATCAACAGATTCCCGGGGACCACCCGGGGAACGTCCGGCGGTGGTGCGATCGTCAACTCGCCGCCCGGCGTACGCGGCATGGCGATCCGCGCACGACGCACGAACCCCTCGGTCGTCGAAGCCAACTCATCTCCCCCACAGAACCCGGACACATGCTGCGCCTCGTGGCTTCTAGCCCTGTTGAGACTTGGCTGGTCGTCGATGTCGTAGTTCGCTATGTTAACTCCCAACCGCGGGGAGAACGGACAAACATGACATCTGTGGACACGTCGAGAATGGTCGGTGGCAGCCCAGCCGGGAGCGGGCCGGCTGGCGAGCGACGCGCCGGCCGCACGACGCCGATCGAGCCGGCCCTCGTTCGCGTGTCTGTCCTGGGCGGCAATACCCAGCTCGACGTCGGGCTTCCCGCAGCCGTGCCGGTGGCGGTGCTGATCGGCGAGCTCGTCTCCCAGATCACCGCGCGCATCCCGGCCCAACACGACCCGGACGACCCCGATGTCGATCCCTCGACACAGCCACCCGACCGCCAGCACCGTTGGACGCTCGCACTCGTCGGACAGGAGCCGCTCGTACCGAACCGAACGTTGTCGGAGTCGGGTGTTCGTGACGGCGACCTGCTGATGCTGCAGTCGGTCGACACCGGCGAGTCGCCCGTATTGTTCGACGACGTCGTCGACGCTGTCGCGCGACTCAACGATTCGGTGTTCGCGACGTGGTCGCCACTCGCCGCGCGATACGCCGGATATGTCGCGACGTTGATCGCCGCACTGGGTGCGGCAGCATCGCTGAGCCTCACTCGTCTCGGTGGGATGGGAAGCACGACAGCACTATTGGGTGGTATCGCAGCGCTGGCTTTCCTCGCCGCCGCGGCTGTTGTCGCCCGGCACTTCGACGACGCGCCGTCGGCAACCGTGCTGTCGGCGTCGGCCATGCCCTTCGCATTCGTCGCGGGCCTATTGACCCCTCCCGGTACATTCGGCGCCGCCCATCTGGCGCTGGGGTGTGCGCTGGTGTTGCTCGCCTCAGTCGTCTCGTATCGGGTGACCGCTGTCGGACCGATCACCCACAGCGCACTGACCACCACGTCCACGCTGACCGGCGCAGGAGCAGTCCTGACGCTCGTCGCCGGCACCGGCATCGGCGTTGAGAAGGTGTCGGCCGTCGTGGCTGCCGTCGGCCTGTTGACCGTATGCACCGCATCGCGCACGACGATCCTGCTCACCAAACTGCCTGTGCCACCGGTCCCGACAGCGGGTGCCCCGATCGACCTCGATGTCTTCGAACCAACACCGGCGATCGAGGGAATCGGCGCGATCGGTGCGATCGCACTGCCCAAAGTCGATGCGCTCGAACGACGCTCACACCTCGCCAACGCGTATCTGACCGGAATCATCGGCGGCGCAACCGCTGTCACCGCTGTGGCAGCCTGCGGCGCAGCGGCTCCCCTCTCCGGATTCCACCCGATCGCGGTCGCATACGCGATCGTCATCGGTGTGGTCCTGTGCCTGCGCGGTCGCTCGCACAGCGACCTCGCGCAGGCCGCAACGCAGATCGCAGGTGGCGCATTGACGGTGATCGTGGTGTTCGTCGGACTCGCGGTTGGCGATCCGTCGCCATGGGCATTGATCGGGTTCGGCGTCGCCACAGCACTCGCTGTCGTTGCCGTGATCGTCGGCAGGCTCGCTGCGGCTCATGACTTTTCGCCGATGTTGCGACGCAGCGCCGAGCTGTTCGAGTACGCGCTGCTGCTCGCGGTGATCCCGCTACTACTGTGGATACTCGATCTCTACCGGCTCGTGCGGGAGTTCTGACCTTGCCGCGCGCACGCGCGTGTTCTGTTGTGGCGGCGATGGTGTCGTGCATCGCGGTACTCGTGTGCTCGAGTGAGGCTCCGGCTCTCGCCGTGACACCACCGGTCATCGACACCGCCGCACTCGTCAGATCTGCACCGGTCGCACCACCCGAACCCACAGAGCAACGCACACTGTGTGCCGCACCGCTTGCCGCAGAGGCGTATTCGTCGGCGACGGGTGCGCAGGCGATGATGCGGCTGCCTGACGCGTGGCGCTTCAGCAGAGGCGCGGGCCAGCGCGTCGCGGTGATCGACACCGGCGTCAGCCCGAGTCGACGACTCCCCCGGCTGACCGCGGGTGGCGACTACGTGTCGACCGGCGACGGTTTGTCCGACTGCGACGCACACGGCACACTCGTCGCGGGCATCATCGCGAGCGCGCCGAGCAACACCGACGCCTTCGCAGGTGTGGCACCCGACGCGTCGATCATCTCGATCCGTCAGTCGAGTACGGCGTTCGGCGCCAGACGTTCTCGCGATTCAGACGATCCTCACGTCGGGAGCGGATACGGCTCGGTGCGCACGCTCGCCCACGCGGTGGTCCGCGCCGTCGACCTCGGTGCAACGGTCATCAACATCTCCGAGGTGGCGTGCGCTGCCGTGGGCGCCAAGCTCAACGACCGATCACTCGGCGCAGCGGTGCGATATGCGCACGAGCGCGATGTCGTTGTCGTCGTCGCCGCAGGCAACCTGACACGCGATTCGGCATGTACGAGTCAGAATCCGATCCCGAGCGGCGACGACCCGACGGGGTGGCGGTCGGTCTCGATGATCGCGAGCCCCGCATGGTTCTCTCCGTACGTGCTCACCGTCGGCTCCGTGGACGCGGGCACCGGCGCCCCAAGCGATTTCAGCATCAACGGCCCGTGGGTATCTGTCGCAGCACCGGGAACCGACGTCATCAGCATCGACGGCTCGGGACGCGTCGTGTACGCGCAGCAGGATCAGTCGGGAGCAATCCCCTTGCGCGGCACCAGCTTCTCAACTGCCTACGTCAGCGGCCTCGTCGCGCTCGTTCGTGCGCGCTACCCGCGTCTGACCGCAGCCGCGGTCATCGATCGTGTCACCAGAACTGCCCACGCGCCGGGCACTGGGCGCGATACCCGTATCGGATTCGGAGTCGTCGACCCCGTCGCGGCACTCACCGCAGAACTCGACGACACTCCACGCGCCGACGCTGTCGCACATCCGATCGCAGCACCGCCGTCACCGCAGGCACCCGATCACACCGCTCGCAACGTCGCGCTGCTCGGTACGGGGGCAGCCGCGGTGCTCATCGTGGTGGTTCTCGCACTCGCGCTGCCGCAGCGGCGCACCCGCACGCTCAGTCCCGACGAGTACTGAACTCGCGACGAACACTGCCCGCCGGAGCTACGACAAGCGTTGGCTACTTCGACGACGTCCGCGCGGGCCGCAACTCGCGCGGCAGTGCGAAGGTCAGCGTCTCCTCGGCGGTGTTGACCTTCTCGACGGAGTCGTAGCCACGCTCGGCGAGGTAGTCGAGCACTCCGCGCACCAAGACCTCGGGCACCGACGCGCCGGACGTGACGCCGACCGTCGAGACGCCGTCGAGCCATGCGTCGTCGATCTCGCGGGCGTAATCGACCAGGTGGCCGTCCTTGGCGCCGTTCTGCACCGCGACCTCGACAAGCCGCACCGAGTTGGACGAGTTCTTGGACCCCACCACGATCACCAGGTCGCACTGCGGAGCCATCGCCTTGACCGCGACCTGGCGGTTCTGGGTGGCGTAGCAGATGTCGTCGCTCGGCGGGTCATTGAGAAGGGGGAACTTCTCCCGCAGCCGTCGCACGGTTTCCATCGTCTCGTCGACAGACAGTGTGGTCTGCGAAAGCCAGATCACCTTGGACTCGTCGCGCACGGTTACTTTGTCGACGCTGTCGGGGCCGTCGACGATCTGGATGTGCTCGGGAGCCTCACCTGAGGTTCCCTCGACCTCTTCGTGGCCCTCGTGGCCGATCAGCAGGATGTCGTAATCGTCGCGGGCGAAACGCTTGGCCTCCTGGTGCACCTTGGTGACCAGCGGACAGGTGGCGTCGATGGTCTTGAGGCTGCGGGCTGCTGCTGTGCGATGTACCTCTGGCGACACCCCGTGTGCGGAGAAGACGACGATCGCACCCTCCGGGACCTCGTCGGTCTCGCCGACGAACACGGCGCCACGCTCGGTGAGCGTGTCCACGACGTGCCTGTTGTGAACGATCTCTTTACGCACGTAGACGGGTGCTCCGTGCTTGTCCAGGGCGCGTTCGACGGTCTCGACCGCACGGTCGACGCCCGCGCAGTAACCGCGCGGCTCGGCCAGCAGGACACGCTTTGGTTCAGACATGGTCTCCAGGGTACGTGGTGTCAGCCCAGCGAACCGCCGCGCTTCGGGTTGGTGTGACGCAGACCAGATGGCAGAGTGTGGTCATGGTTCGCGCACCCTATCCTGCACGTATCGCCGCAGGTCTCATCGTCGTGGCAATCGAAGAGACCCGCCGACTGCCGACTCGCCTGTTCACGCTGCCCATGACAGCGGTTAGTCAGACGCTCCAAGCCGGTATGCGGGCGCAGCAGCAGATCGCCGAGTTGGCGATCAAGGGCGACGAGGCCATTGACCTCCTCTTCGACAAACCCGACGAACAGCCCGAGTGGGCACGCTTCGACGAAGACGAGCTCACCGAGATCGATCCGGGGACACCCATCGAGAGTACGGACACCGAACCAACCGTGACCCGAACCGCCGAGGTCACCACACTGCACGCGGCACCCAAGGCGCCTGCGAAGTCGAAGGCGCCTGCGAAGTCGAAGACGTCTGAGAAGTCGAAGTCGTCGGCGAAGCCCGCGGCAAGCCACAAGACCTCGACCCATGAGACCTCGACCCACAAGAGCGCGGCCACGAAGACCGCGGCCGACAAGGGCACCGCACCCAAGGACTCAGCGCCTGCAAAGGCCCCCACGAAGGCGGTCGACGCCGCGACGACCACCAAGCCTGCGCAACCCGCGAAGGCCGCGACACCGGAGTCGAACTCCGCGGCCAAGACCGCGGCGCCGCGTGCCGACGCCGGGCGGTTCGCGCTCTACAGCTCAGCCCCCGCCGACCTCATCGCGGGCGAGACACCCACCTCCGACGACGATGTCTCCGACGTCGACAAGCCGGAGATCGTCGAGTTCATCGAGTACGACACCCTGACGCTGGCCCAACTGCGCGCCAAACTGCGGGCCGTCGACCTCGACGACCTCACCGCGCTGGTCGCATATGAAACAGCGACCAAGAACCGGGCGCCGTTCATCACGATGCTCGACAACCGGATCACCGCCCAGAACAAGCGGTCGTGACCTCGGCGAACGCAACGCCGCCCGGGAAATCCAAAGACACGGGCAATAATGCCGACAACCCGTGGCCGGTACGCACCGTCAATCGCAAGATCGCGGAGTGGATCAACAAGCTCGGTCAGATCTGGGTGGAGGGTCAGGTCACCCAGGTCTCGCGCCGACCGGGTACCCGCACCTCGTTCCTCACGCTTCGCGATCCGGCCGCAGACATCTCGATCACCGTCACCTGCAGCCCCGACCTGTTGATGCGCACCGAGGTCCCCGTGACCGAGGGCAGCCACGTCGTGATGCTCGGCCGACCCGACTTCTACGCCGGCCGCGGGACGATCTCCTTGCGCGTCACCGACATTCGACCCATCGGCGTCGGCCAGCTGTTGCTGCGCATCGAACGTCTCAAACAACTCCTCGCGGCGGAGGGGCTCTTCGATCCGCGCCTCAAGCGGTCGCTGCCGTTCCTCCCGCGCACCGTCGGGTTGATCTCCGGACGCGCGAGCGCCGCCCAGCGCGACGTGATGTCGGTGGCGCAGACACGGTGGACGCAGGTGCGCTTCGCGGTCCGCGACGCTCCCGTCCAGGGACCGACAGCGGTGCCACGCATCCTGGCCCACCTCGCCGATCTCGACGCCGACCCCGAGGT
This sequence comes from Gordonia sp. UBA7860, assembly GCF_002500165.1. NCBI lineage: Bacteria > Bacillati > Actinomycetota > Actinomycetes > Mycobacteriales > Gordoniaceae > Gordonia > Gordonia sp. UBA7860. The sequence continues at coordinate 77,578 of NZ_DLSO01000195.1, forward strand.
CGACGTCATCGTGATCGCACGCGGCGGAGGCAGCGTCGAGGATCTACTCCCTTTCTCCGACGAGGCACTGCTGCGGGCCGTCGCAGCATGTACCACGCCCGTCATCAGCGCGATCGGCCATGAACCCGACAATCCGCTCCTCGACCTCGTCGCCGACATCCGCGCCGCCACCCCGACCGATGCGGCCAAGCGCGTCGTCCCCGATGTCACCGCAGAACTCGCCGGCATCGCAGAGATGCGTCGACGCAGCGCCCACGCACTCCGTAACTGGGTCCACCGCGAAGACCGGGTGATCGCGGGCCTGCGTGCACGGCCCGTCCTCGCCAACCCGTTCACCATGATCGACCGACGCTCCGACGACGTCGACCGCATGCGGCGCGACATCCGACGCGACGTCAGCAGGATGGTCGACGCCGAGCAGCGCCGCGTCGAACATCTCTCCGCGCGCCTGGCGACACTCGGTCCGGCACAGACCCTCGCCCGCGGGTACGCCGTCGTCCAACGCGTCGACGACGGCGACCCTCACGTGGTGACCTCGACCGACCAAATGCCCGCGGGCGCGCGACTGCGCATCCGCGTCGGCGACGGCGCAGCCACGGCTGAGGTCACGTCAGAAGCACCCGACGCCGAGAAACGCACAGCGAAGACCACCGACGACGACACCCCCAGCACACAGAGGAGCACGAAGTGACCGGCCCTGCGAAAGGCAAGTCCACCAAGCCGATCCCGGTGGCGCAGCTCGGCTACGAGCAGGCCCGCGACGAGCTCATCGAGGTCGTCACGACACTCGAACACGGTGGCCTCGACCTCGACGCATCGCTAGCGATCTGGGAGCGCGGCGAAGCATTGGCGACGCGCTGCGAGGAACACCTCACCGGAGCGCGTGACCGTATCGAAGCCGCCCTCTCGCCCGATGACAGCGAGGATGACGACGAGTTCGACGACTCAGACCCCGACGAGGACTGAGCTCACCCACACCGGGCTCACCGGGACTGGGATCGGGAGTCCTACTTCGGCAGCGGCTGCTGAGCGAGCACCGACTGCGCCATCTGCTCCATCTCGGAGTCGGGACCGCGTGACATCACGGCAATCCGCACGTCGGAGAGGTCGGTGATCCAGAACTTGTTGCCGTCGTGCGTCGAATAGGTCACCCAGGTGTGCCCGCCGATGTCCTTGGTGCCCGTTCCCGATGACACGTCGTCGCCGCCGAGCTTCTGGACGAGATCGTCCTCGGACGCATCGGTTTGCGTGAGCTGCAGATAGGCGCCGGTGCCGGTGACCCAACCAACGTTGCTCGACGTCGAGCCGCCTGCCATCTCCCCGGTGCTGCCCGAGTTCGGCTTCCAGCCCTCCGGCGTCGGGGGTCGTCGAATCGGGAACGGCATGGTCCGCGCGTCGGCGGCGAGTCCGTTGTGGACGTCGTACGCGGGGGTTTTGTCGTCGGAGGCGGTGCCGGTCAGTCCCACCGAACAGTTGCCGGACGCGATCGCCACCAGTGCGCAGACCGCCAGCAACGGGATCAGCGTCCAGATCATGTCCTTGCCGCTGGTCAGGATGCGGGGTTTGCTCGCCATGGCTGACGAGTATCCCAGCCGCACGCCACACCCTGCGTCGCGCCCCTCGACGAGCGTGCGCGCCGCCACAATCGACCGCCACCGTCACGCGGTACGGTTCCGTATGCGCGCGCTACAGCTCGTCATGTCCCGTGTCGGGTCCACCGTCCGGCTCAGTGGCAGAGGACGCATCGCCGTCGTCGTGTTGTCCACACTGATCGCCGCGGCAACCCTTGCTGCGTGCGGCGGTTCCGACGACCAGCGCAACGGCATGGACGAGATCCGTTCTTCCGGCGTGCTGCGTGTCGGCACCGAGGGCACCTACGCGCCGTTCAGCTATCGCGATCCCACGACGGGCGAGCTCGCAGGCTACGACGTCGACGTTGCGAACGCGGTCGCCAAGAAGATGGGCGTGCGGGCCGAATTCGTCACAACTCCTTGGGATTCCATCTTCGCCGGACTGGAGTCGGGCAGATTCGACGTCGTCGCCAACCAGGTGTCGATCACGCCGGAACGCAAGGCCAAATACGACCTCTCCAAGCCATACGCCGTCAGCGAGGGTGTCATCGTCACCCGCGCCGACGACAACTCCATCCACTCGCTCGACGACCTCAAGGGCAAGACCACCGCGCAGTCGGCCACGAGCAACTGGGCACAGGTGGCCCGCGACGCGGGCGCGAACGTCGAATCCGTCGAGGGCTTCACCCAGGCGATCAAGCTGCTCAACCAGGGGCGCGTCCAGGCAACCGTGAACGACAGCGTCGCGGTCTACGCCTACTTCGCCGAGACCGGCGACAAGAGCGTGAAGATCGCCGCCAAGACCGGAGACACCAGCGAGCAGGCCTTCGCCGCCAGAAAGAACAGCGGGATCACCGGCGACATCAACAAGGCACTCGACGAGCTCAGTGCCGATGGAACCCTGTCGACCATCTCGCAGAAGTACCTCAAGGCGGACGCCAGCGGAAGCGCTGCCGCACAGCAGCAGCAGGCAGTGCCGCGCAGCACGTGGAAGATCATCGGCGACAACCTGTGGCCGATGGCCAAGGCGACCATCACCGTCACCATCCCGCTCGCCGCGATCAGTTTCTTGATTGGTCTGGTAATCGCCTTGGTCGTGGCGCTGGCACGGCTCTCGCAGACACGACTGATCAACTGGCTGGCGCGCGCCTACATCTCGATCGTCCGTGGCACGCCACTGTTGGTGCAGTTGTTCATCATCTTCTACGCGCTACCCGAATTGGGCATCAAGGTGCCGCCGTTCCCCGCCGCCGTCGTCGCGTTCTCGCTCAACGTCGGCGGGTACGCCGCCGAGATCATCCGCAGCGCGATCCTCTCGGTTCCGAAGGGGCAGACAGAAGCGGCCCAGACGATCGGCATGAATTACCGCACGACGATGCGTCGGATCATCCTGCCGCAGGCGGCACGCAACGCGGTGCCGGGCTTGTCCAACACGTTGATCTCGTTGGTCAAGGACACCTCCCTGGCGTCGACGATCCTGGTGACCGAACTGCTGCGGGTCGCTCAGCTCGCCGCAGCACCGACGTTCGAGTTCTTCGCGCTCTACACCACCGCAGCCATCTACTACTGGATCGTGTGCATGGTCCTGTCCGCCCTGCAGAACAGGCTCGAGTCCCGATTGGGAAGGTTCGTGACGTCATGAGTGAACCCGTCAGCAAGCAGCCGGAGCGAGTCGTCGACGTCGCCGGGCTGCAGAAGTCCTTCGGCGACAACCACGTTCTGCGCGGCATCGACTTCACCGTCGACCGCGGCACGGTGACCGTCATCGTCGGCCCATCCGGCTCGGGCAAGACCACCATCCTGCGATCGCTCAACGCCCTCGACATCCCCGACGCCGGAGTCATCCGCGTCGGGGAGCAGACGATCGACTTCGACGGCACGTACTCGAAATCCGACATCGCCAGGTATCGCGCGCAGAGTGCGATGGTGTTCCAGAACTACAACCTCTTTCCCCACATGACGGTCCTCGAGAACGTCATCGAGGGGCCCGTCACGGTGCAGCGTCGCAGCAAGGCCGACGCCACTGCGGAGGCCGAAGCACTGCTGGCCAGCGTCGGGCTCGCCGAGAAGCGCGACCAATACCCGCACCAGTTGTCGGGCGGCCAGCAGCAGCGAGTGGGGATCGTCCGCGCCGTCGCGCTGCATCCGCAGGTCCTGTTGTTCGACGAACCGACGTCGGCGCTCGATCCCGAACTCGTCGGCGACGTGCTGAAAGTGCTCAAGGGTCTCGCCGAGGAGAGCTGGACGATGGTCGTCGTGACCCACGAGATCCGATTCGCGCAGGAGGTCGCCGACCAGGTGCTGTTCGTCGACGGTGGTGTGATCGTCGAGCAGGGCGGCCCCGACGAGGTGATCGCACATCCCGCGGAGGAACGCACCCGTCAGTTCCTCCGTCGCATCCTCGACCCCCTCTGAGGCCTCCACAACCCGCGTGCGCTGCATCGACGCGTCAGATCACTCCCGAGGCGGGTGCGTGAACTCGCACTCGTCATGAAAGGATGATCGATGGGCGTCATTCGCCCGATGCCGCGTACGCCACTGCGGCCGCGTCACTGCCAACGCCAAGGAGTCGATCAGACATGACAGCCGAAAACCACCAGGCACCCGACCGCAACCTTGCCATGGAGCTGGTGCGGGTCACCGAGGCCGCGGCACTCGCCGCAGGACGCTGGGTGGGACGCGGCGAGAAGAAGAAGGGCGACGGTGCGGCCGTCGACGCGATGCGCGAACTCCTGTCGACAGTCTCCATGCGCGGCGTCGTCGTGATCGGTGAGGGCGAAAAGGACGAGGCCCCGATGCTGTTCAACGGCGAAGAGGTCGGCAACGGATTCGGCCCCGACTGCGACGTCGCGGTCGACCCCATCGACGGCACCACTCTGATGGCCGAGGGTCGCCCCAACTCGATCGCCGTCATCGCGGTCAGCGAGCGCGGCACCATGTACGACCCGTCTGCCGTCTTCTACATGGACAAGATCGCCGTCGGCCCGGAAGCCAAGGGCGCCATCAACATCGACGAGTCGGTCGAGTGGAACATCAACTCGGTCGCCAAGGCCAAGGGCATCGACGTCGGCGATCTGACCGTCGTCGTCCTCGACCGTCCGCGCCACGCCGACCTCATCGGCGAGATCCGCAAGGCAGGCGCCAAGATCCGCTTGATCTCCGACGGCGACGTCGCGGGCGCGATCGCCGCTGCCGGTGACTACTCGACGGTGGACATGCTCATGGGTGTCGGCGGTACGCCGGAGGGCATCATCACCGCAGTCGCGATGAAGTGCATGGGCGGCGAGATCCAGGGCAAGCTGTGGCCGCGCAACGACGAAGAGCGCCAGAAGGCGATCGACGCCGGACACGACCTCGACCGTGTGCTGGGCACCGATGACCTGGTCCGCGGCGAGAACTGCTTTTTCGCGGCAACCGGCGTCACCAACGGCGACATGCTCCGCGGCGTCACCTACCGCCGTGGCGGCGCGACCACCCGTTCGCTGGTCATGCGCTCGAAGTCGGGAACCATCCGCCGCATCGAGGCCGTGCACCGCACCACCAAGCTGCGCGAGTACGCGCGCCTCGACATCTAGCCAGAGCCCTTATACGACGCGCCGCATCCCGACCCGGTCGATGTCCTCACCGGTCGGGGCGGCGACGGCGAGCACCTCGTCGAACCCGGCGACGATGCACTCGGCGAACAGTTCCGGGTCGGAGATCGACGCGGCGTCGCAGTTGAGCCCGAGGCATGCCGTGGCGTTGTGCGTGATCATCGTTGCCATCACCGCGCATCCGGGGAGCGGACCGAACGGGAACAACCGCTCGACCTTCGCACCCGCGACGAACGTCTCCCACGGGATACCCGGCACATTGCTGGCCTGCAGATCATTCATGCTCGTCGCGCCACTGAACTGACCGAGAAGCTCACCCGGCATCCACGCCAGCACCGACCCCAGTGTGTTGAAGATGTCGACGGCGGGCTCCGTGCGCGCGGCACGCACCTGCTCGCGGATCGTCAACACACGCTCGAACGGGTCGTCGATGCCCATCGGCCCGGCAAGCCTGCCGACCGCGATGCGGTTACCACCCTCGGGATCTTCTGGTCGACGCACCGAGATCGGGATCGCGACGGGAATCGCGTCGACCTGCTCACCCATCTTCTCGTGATAGATGCGGAAGCCACCGATGAGCCCGCCGAGATAGACGTCGTTGATCGACGCCTTCATCGACTTCGCCACGGCTTTCAGCTCGACGAATGGCACCTCGAACGCGAGGAAGCGCCAGGAGAGGCTGCGCTCGGCGAGCAGCGGCGAACCGGGCGGACTCACGAGGCCGGCAACGCGCGGCACCGACCGCCCGTAGCGCAGCACCTTGCTCAACGCCTGCTTGGGATCTGTCAGCGCCAACGCTCCGCGCAACACCACGCCCGCACGGTAGGGCGTACGTCGAATCTCCTGCCCCACCTGTCGAGCGAGCACCTCGAACGCCGACAGTTCGGTCGGCGGCGGCGCGGGTGGCTGAGGCTTGTCCGGGATCGGCTCACGCGAAGGCGAATGCAGTTGCGCGAGAGCGAGAATCGCGCCGAGTCCATCGGTCAACGCGTGATGCGCCTTGAGGAAGTACGCGGTCTTGCCGTCGGCGAGGCCGGTGATCAGGTAGCCCTCCCACGGCGGTCGCGCCGGGTCGAGCGCGGTCATCGCCAATTGCTCACACGTCGACAGCAGTTCGCCCATCGAGCCGTCCCCGGGCAATCGGATGCGTCGAACGTGATAGTGGAGATCGAACTCCGGGTCGACGGCCCAACTCGGCGTGCCGGTGTGCAGCGGCGAATCAACAACGCGCGAACGGAATCTGG
>NZ_DLSO01000071.1:0-12137 GCF_002500165.1 Gordonia sp. UBA7860
CAGGTCGAGGTCATGCGCGACAGACTGCTGCACCTGTTCGCCGACGATGCGACGCTCGAACCGCGCGACGTCCTGATCATGTGTCCCGACGTCGAGTCGTTCGCGCCGCTCATCCGTGGTGCCTTCGGTCAATCCGGCCTCGACCACCCGGCGTTCAACCTCCGGGTGCGCCTGGCCGACCGCGGTCCCCGTCAGGTGAACCCCGTCCTCGACGTGGTGGCGTCGATCGTGGAACTCGCCGCGAGTCGAGCAGCGGCAGGCGACGTCGTCGACCTGTTGAGCCGTTCGCCGGTTCGGTCCCGGTTCGCGATGGACGACGACGATCTCGACATGATTCGGGAGTGGTTGGCGCACAGCAACATTCGCTGGGGTCTTGGAGAGAATGAACGCGCCCGATTCGGACTGTCCGGCTTCCGGCAGGGGACCTTCGCGAGCGGAGTCGATCGCATCGCTCTCGGAGCAGTCGCCGAGGAGGCCGACGGCGAGTGGTTGGGCACCGCGCTCCCGCTGGCAGGTGTGGAGAGTACCGAAATCGACTTGGCCGGCAGGTTCACGGAATTCGTCGACCGGCTCGCAGACCTCTTCGACCGCATGGGCGCTCGTTCCTCGCGTGCAGCGTGGCAACAGACGCTGATCGACGTCGTCGACCAGCTGACGCTGTCCGATCCGGGCGAGGAATGGCAACGGGCACAGGCGGTCCGGGTGATCACCGACGCTCTTGACGCCGATGAGTCCGATTCGCAGCATCTGCTGCTCGCCGACATCCGCGACCTGATGGCCGGGGTGGTGGCGGGGAGACCGACGCGCGCCAACTTCCGGACCGGCGAACTGACGGTCTGCACAATGGTGCCGATGCGTTCGGTGCCACACCGTGTGATCGTGCTCCTCGGAGTCGACGCCGACACTTTCCCGCGCGCACAGCGCACCGACGGCGACGATGTCCTGGGCCGTGATCCGCTCGTCGGGGAACGGAATCCGCGCGACGAGGACAGGCAGCTGTTCCTCGATGCGATCGGCGCCGCCGGGGACTCGCTTCTCGTGTTCTACAACGGAGCTGACCCGGTGAACGGCAGCCGCATCCCGCCCGCGGTGGTCGTCAGCGAACTCGCCGAGAGCGTCGCCACCCTGCGAGGACTCGACAACCCGTCCGACGTCGTGATCACCCACACCCTGCACGGATTCGATCGGTTGAATTTCACCCCCGGCGCGATCGGTTCGATCCCGACACCGTTCAGCTTCGACGCCGAGTTGCTCGCGGGCGCACAGGCTCTCGACGCAGATGCGGTGCCGTCCGCGCGATTGTCCGACGCCGAGGTCGGCGATCTCGAACCCACCGACATCGAGTTGCGCGACCTCGTAGCGTTCCTCGCGAATCCGATCGAGGGCTTCGTGCGTCAGCGACTCGGGGCACGGATGCCAGACGACGATCGGGCGCACACCGACGAACTCGACGTAGAACTCGATGCTCTCGACAGGTGGGGCGTCGGCGACCGATTCCTACGACAGATGCTCGCGGGCGACGATCTCGTCACCTGTCAGGCAGCAGAGCTGCGACGTGGCAACCTGCCCCCATACGAGTTCGGGCGCCGTGAATTGGTCGAGATCTCCGAAACGGTGTCACGTGTGTACGACGCGGTCGCCTCGGTACGCACGCAGCCGCCGGTCACCCGCGACGTCGTCGTCACATTGCCCGACGCTCGTCGCGTCCACGGCAGCATCGCCGACATCGTCGAGAACTCGCCGTTCGGAACGACTATCGTCACCGCGACGTACTCACGTGTGCGGGCCAAGCAGCGATTGACCGCGTGGGTGGGATTGCTGCTCCTCGCGGCGTCGGCCGCCGACGCGTCACCGCCGTCGGCGCTCGTCGTCGGCCGCGGCGGCGCGGGAGCGGTTGCCCAGGCCATGCTCACTGCTCCCGACGACGCACGCGCCGTGCTCAACGATCTGGTGCGTCTGCGCGATCTCGGGTTGCGCTCGCCGCTTCCGCTGCCGCTCGAACCAGCGGAGGAGTACGCCACCAAGGTGCGCGCAGGCGTCCGTTCGGAAGCGGCGGTGGAGACCGCACGACGCAGCTTCGACGGAATGTTCGGCGCGGGCACCGACACCTACCTGCGCTTTGTCTTCGGCGCCGACGTGACGTCGTCGGTCGCATTCGACGAGATCCTGCGGATGTCGACCTCCGACGACCCCCGGTGGGCCGGGCTGACCTTGCCCGGAGAGGCTGAGGCGCCGCTGTTCACCAGGCTCGCTCGCGCTCTCTGGAATCCACTCCTCGACCACGAGACGATGTCATGACCGAAGCGCGCACCATCCCCGACACGGGGGCACCGGGGTCCGAAACCGCCGCTGCACCACAGCCTTTCGACGTCGCGGCACCGTTGCCCGGCGGCACAACGGTCCTCGAGGCCAGTGCGGGGACAGGTAAGACGTACGCGATTGTCGGTGTCGCTGCTCGAAAGATCGCCGACGGCCTGCCGATCGACAAGCTGCTGTTGGTCACGTTCAGTCGCTCGGCGAGTGCCGAACTGCGCGAGCGCATGCGCGCACGCCTCGCCGACCTCGTCGTCGCTCTCGATCCGGCCCGCGTGCACGCCGATCGTGACGGCGACGACGACCCGGTGCTACGTGCGGTGCTGACCGGTAGCCCCGACGACATCGCCGCGCGCCGTGGACGTCTCATACAGGCGCTCTCCGATTTCGACGCGTCGACGATCGCGACGACGCATACGTTCTGTAACCGGATGCTCGAAGCGCTGGGCTTCCTCGGCGAACGCGAACTGATCTACGACGTCGTCGAAGACACCGACGACATCGTCGAACAGACCGCGCTCGATCTGTACCTGTCGTCGTATGCGGGTGATGCCGACCGCCCACCGTTTTCCGTCGGTGAGGCGATGGCGATCGCGCGTGAAGCCGTCCGCAGCGCGGGGGTGCCGCTGGCGCCGCAACCCGACGACACCGCAGACGCCACACCCTCGGCCGCAACCCAGCGCGTGCGGTTCTGCGAGCGCGTGCGCAGCCGCGTCGAACGTCGGAAGCGCCTCGCGCGACTGCGGACCTACGACGACCTCCAGACGATCCTGTACCGGGTCGTCACCGACCCGGAGTTCGGTGAGGCGGCGTGCAAGCGCATCCGGGCGTCGTTCGAGCTGATCCTCGTCGACGAATTCCAGGACACCGACCCGTTCCAGTGGGAGATCCTGCGGCGCTGCTTTCACGGGCATCGACAACTGGTTCTCGTCGGCGATCCGAAACAGTCGATCTACGCGTTCCGTGGTGCAGAGGTCCGCAGCTACCTGACGGCCGTCGACGTCGCCGATTCGCTCCGTGCGCTCGACACGAATCACCGTTCCGATGCCGACCTCGTGACCGCGCTGGATCGGATCTACGGCGGCGCGAGCCTCGGCGACCGATCGATCACGGTGCACCCCGTTCGGGCCGCGCGGTCGGGGAGTCGGATCTCCGGTGCACCGGCTCTGCGCATGCGCGCCCTGTCGCGAAGCGACTTCACCATCCGCGGAAAGAGCGGATTCCCTTCGGTTGCCGACGTTCGGTCCGCGATCACGGCCGACGTCGCGAACGACATCGCCCGGCTCCTCACCTCCGACACCCGGCTCGACACAGGCGACGGACCACGCGCTGTCACCCCGGGCGACATCGCGATTCTCGTTCGCACGAACGGCACCATCGAGCCACTGCAGCGTGCGCTGTCGGAACTCGGTATCGCCTCAGTCGTCGGCACCGGGACCAGTGTCTTCCGTACGATCGGTGCGCTGCACTGGTTGTGGGTTATCCGTGCGATCGAGCAACCGGCGCGCGCCGACCGCGTCCGACTTGCCGCGTTGACGCCCCTGATCGGTTGGGACGCAAGCGAACTCGCGGAGGCTACCGACACCCGCCTCGCAGAGCTGTCGTCGATGTTCGCCGAACTGGGTCGAGTCTTCGCCGACGGTGGGTTCGCGGCGCTGTCTCAGCGTCTCCTCGCAGCCGAGAACGTCGCTGGCCGAGTGCTCGGAATCGAGGACGGCGAACGTGCACTGACCGATCTGCTGCAGGTGGCGTCGCTGGTGAACAAGCACGTCGTCGAGAACGAGTGTGGGTTGGCGGGTGTCGTGGAGTGGCTTGCGGATCGCATCGCCGATGAATCACAGTGGCGGCGCCACGAGGATCAGACCAGACGTCTCGACCGCGACACACATGTCGTGCAGATCATGACTGTCCACGCGAGCAAGGGACTGGAGTTCCCGATCGTGTACGTACCGTTCGGTTGGGACGCCGCGCGGGTCTCGAAGCCGAAAACCTTTCGCTACCACGACGATGCCGGTTGCCGTCACCTCGACGTCGGTGGCGAGGGGACTCGCGGCTGGGGTGAGCGGATCGCGCGTCGTAACGAGGAGGAGGCGGGCGAGGACCTCCGCCTGCTCTACGTCGCATTGACGCGCGCCTCGTCACAGGTCGTCATGCACTGGGCACCGTCGTTCAACACGTCGAAGGGTCCACTGCACCGATTGTTGTTCGGACGCCGACAACACGCAGGCGAGACGCGACGCGGCACTGACGCCGAGACCGTGCCGACCTCGGTGAACGTGCCGGACGACCACACGTGCGTGTCGACGCTGCGTGCGCTCGCGGCCGATCCGCCGGTGTCGATCAGTGTCGAGCACGCCGACGACTCACCGGCGCCGGTGTGGACACCGCCCGATGACGACGACAGCCGTCCTGAACTCGATGTCGCGCGGTTCACCCGCACGATCGACCAGCAGTGGCGCCGCACCTCGTACTCGGCCCTGATCGCCGGTGCCGCGCACCAACATCCGACCCTGACAACCGGTAGCGAACCCGAGGTCGGTTCCGCTGCCGAGGGCGAGTTGATCACCGACGAGCCTGTCGATCCCGCCGACAGGGTCGACTCCGGCGATCCTTATGCGGCAACGGATCCGGCAGCCGCGCAGGCTTCGACGCTTCCCGACGGAACACCGTCGCTGATGAACGGCATGCCATTCGGAGCGGCCTTCGGAACACTGGTCCACGAGGTGCTCGAATACGTCGACACCGCAGCACCCGACATCGACGACCATGTCCGCGAACTGTGTGCCACGTCCGCGACCAGGCACGCGCTCGACGTCGACGTCGATGATCTCGCCGCCGCGCTACGTGCCGTACTGACAACCCCACTGGCGTCGCTCGGAGGCACCCTGTGGTCGGTCGGGCCGCGCGATCGGCTGGCAGAGTTGGACTTCGAGTTCCCGCTCGGTAATGCGGCGTCGACGCCGTCTGCCGCGGCGGTGCTGTCCGACGTCGCCGCCCTGATGAATCACCATCTCCCCGAAGAGGATCCGCTACGCGCCTACGCCGAGTCACTCGCCGAGATTCCGCCGCGCGCACTGCGCGGCTATCTCACCGGAAGTATCGACTCGGTGCTCCGCACATCCGACGGCCGATACGTCGTCGTCGATTACAAGACCAACCGGTTACGTCCGGGCGAGCTGAGCGCGGAAGACTTCACCGCCGATGCAATGGCCGCAGAGATGATCGGCGCACACTATCCGCTGCAGGCACTGCTCTATTCCGTTGCGCTGCACCGCTATCTTCGCTGGCGACTACCCGGCTACACGCCTGCCGAGCACCTCGGTCCGGTGCAGTACCACTTCGTGCGAGGGATGGTGGGCGCCGACACCCCACCGGGTTGCGGTGTCTACGAATGGGACATCCCCACCGGGTTGGTCACCGAGTTGTCGGATCTACTCGGGGGCATCGAAGGGGGCGACGACCGGTGAGCACCGACAATCCCGGTGTGCTGTCCGTCGACGATGCGCGGCGGGTTCGCGACGCCGAGGGCATCCTCGCAGACGCGAACGTCGCAGGCCTTTTCGCTGCGTCCGATCTGCACATCACGTCGCGCATGGTCCGCATGTGTGGCGAGCCGGTCGCGGTCGCGGCTCAGGTCGCCATCGCACTCGCCGTGCGCTCGGTGCGCCTCGGGTCGACATGTTTTGCGCTCACCACCGTCGACGAACTCCCGGGCACGCAGGCACTCGCGCTTCCGAGTGCCGTCGAGATGCTCGCCGAACTTCGCGATTGTCCGCTGGTCGTCGGCGCCCGCGGGTCGACGCTGCAGCCCGTGGTGCTGATGGACTCCGACGACGGCCCGTTGGTGTACCTACAGAAGTACTTCCGCCAGGAGCAATCGATCCGCCAGACGCTCGCCAACCGTGCGACCAGCGCACCTGACGTCGATGTCGAGGCGGTGCGGGCGCAGGTTGCCGAGGTGTTCGCTGACAGCACCGCAGAGCCTCGGCAGCGCCTCGCCGCCGAGGTTGCCGCCTCACACTGGACGTCGATCCTCGCCGGTGGCCCGGGAACGGGAAAGACGTACACCGTCGCTCGGATTCTCGCGGTTCTCGACAGTGTCGCGGGGGGAGATCTCCGCATCGGGATGTGCGCACCCACTGGTCGCGCTGCAGCCCAGTTGCAGGCGTCGGTCGACCTCGACGGTACGTTGCCCACCTCGGTGCGGGCGGTGACCGTGCACAGCCTTCTCGGCTGGCGGCCGGGCTCGACGCCGCGGTACGGTCTGGCCAACAAGCTGCCACACGACGTGATCGTGGTCGACGAGACATCGATGCTGTCGATGACCGCGATGAGCCGACTACTCGACGCCGTGCGCTCGGATGCGCGATTGATTCTCGTCGGCGATCCCCATCAGCTGGCTTCGGTGGAGGCGGGTGCGGTCCTCGCTGACCTCGTCGAGCGCGCTCCCGGCCCACCATCGGTTCGGGCGTCCGCGCCGACGGCAGGTGATTCCTCGATCGAGATGAATGCCGACGAATCAGCGCGTCTGAGAGACGGAGTGGTCACGCTGCGTCGGGGTTTTCGATTCGGCGGACAGATCTCACGCGTGGCCGATGCGGTCAATCGTGGCGACGCAGATGCTGTCGTCGACCTCGTCACCTCGGCCGACATCGACGACGTACAACTCGTCGCGCCCGACAAGCTCGACGCTGTTCACGACGACATCGTCGCATGGGGCACGGCACTGCACCGCGCGGCAGATACCGGTGACGTCGACGCCGCATTGGCCGCGCTCGACTCGCACCGGATCCTGTGCGCGCATCGTGAGGGACTCTGGGGCGTGCGTGGCTGGCAGCGACGCGTCGCCGACTGGCTGTCGGAGTCGCCCGGCCTTCCGCGGATCGAGCTCGACTCGATGGTGTGGTCCGTGGGTGAGCCGCTGCTGGTGACGTCGAACGACCGGCAGACCGGGACGTTCAACGGCGACAGTGGAGTGGTGGTCCGTGCCGGTGGCGAGACCGATCCCGATCGCTTCGAAGTCGCATTCCGCCGTGGCGCGCAGGAGCGGCTGATCGCACCGGTGCAGCTTCCCGACGTCGCGCCGGCATACGCGATGACCATTCACCGCAGCCAGGGAAGTCAGTTCGGTGGTGTCACCATCGTGCTGCCGCCCTCGGGATCGGAGCTGCTGACCCGCGAACTTCTCTACACCGCAATCACGCGTGCACGTACTCGTGTGCGAATCGTCGGAACGCGAGAAGTGTTGGCCGAGGCCGTCACTCGCCGTGTCCATCGGGCGAGCGGGTTGCGGTCGGCGGTCCGCGAACTGGCCTGAGTCAGAGGTCGCAGCCGTTGGCGATGAGGTCGCGGCGGAGGAAGCATTCGGTGCCAAGGGCCAGATCACGTTGTGCGCGCGGCAGATTCATCAGCGCGGAGACGGTGGATCGTCGTGCCAGTTCTGACTTGTGAGACTCGATCGCGCGAACTTTGTGCTCGATCCATTCGGATACGTCGAGTTGAAGTCCGAGCGTGTGCGCGGGCGTACCGAGAAAGTCGCCGGGCTGTAGTCGAGGGAACAGTGTGTCGGCCAGCTCGGCGACCATCCAGTCGGCGATCGTCGCGAAGTACAGCGAGCGCACCTGCCACGCCGGTAGGTCATCGCGGTACAGGGTCGGGGTGGCCGCGGCATCGGCGGCAGCACAGGTGATCCTGTGTGCCCTGATGTGATCGGGGTGTCCGTAGATCCCATACGGGTCGTAGGTGACGAGGACGTCGGGTCGTCGACGTCGGATGTGGCGGGCCAGCTCGGCGACCTCGCTGTCGAACGACGCATCCGTCAACCGTTGATGTCCCGGCGCGGACTCCGGCACCTTCAGGTCCGCGTAGTCGAGCAGTATCGGTTCGTCGTGTACACCGAGTTCGCCGAGTGCGTCGAGCAACTCGCGATGTCGTGGAGTGCCCGACATCCACGTGCACATCACCACCGAGACCTCGCCACCTGCGGCGATAGCGCGGGCGATCAGGCCGCCGGTCCACAGCGACTCGTCGTCGGGGTGTGCATGAACGAGCATGATGCGCGGCGTCGACATCCTTCGCTTTCCAAGGCTCGGTGGTGCTGCGGTCGTTTGGTGCTGGGTCGATTGTGTCCGGGCGCGGTGAGGTTCGCCGCCCTCCGACCCTCCTCAGAGTACTGCGCGCAGCGTCGGTAAAATTCTCATGTCGCGCACGTCGCACCCACGTGGTCGCGATGGCATCGAATCGGCAGACAATGCGCACAGTCGTACTGATCCGGAGGCACTTGATGAGCACACAGTCGGAAACCCGCGAATTCCAGGCAGAGACCCGTCAGCTGTTGGACCTGATGGTTCACTCCGTGTACTCGGATAAGGACAGCTTTCTTCGGGAGCTGATTTCGAACGCGTCCGACGCGCTCGACAAGCTCAGACTCGAATCGCTCGTCGACAAGGACCTCGACGTAGACGCCTCCGATCTGCACATCACGCTCGAGCCGAGCTCTGGTGACAGCGCCGAGCGCACCCTCACCATCCGCGACAACGGCATCGGAATGTCACGCGACGAGGTCGTCGAACTGATCGGAACGCTTGCGCGCTCCGGCACCGCTGAGTTGCGTGCCAAGCTCGCGCAGGCGTCGGATTCCGCGGCGACAGAAGAGCTGATCGGACAGTTCGGCATCGGTTTCTATTCGACGTTCATGGTCGCCGACAAGGTCACCCTCGTCACTCGCAAGGCGGGCGAGCAGACCGGAACCCGTTGGGAATCAACGGGTGACGGCACCTACACGGTCGCCGATGTCGACGACGCGCCGCAGGGAACGTCGGTGACGCTGACGCTCAAGCCTGCCGACGCCGAGAACCACCTCTACGACTACACCGACCAAACGAAGCTCCGCGCACTCGTCAAGCGTTACTCCGACTTCATCGCGTGGCCGATCCGGATGGACGTCGAGAAGACGACGACCACTCCGGCCGAGAACGAGGGCGACGAACCGGTCACCACGACCAGCACCGAAACCGAGACCATCAACTCGATGAAGGCGCTGTGGTCGCGTTCGCGCGACGAGGTGTCCGACGAGGAGTACAAGGAGTTCTACCGCCACGTCGCGCACGCGTGGGACGATCCGCTCGAAATCATCACCCTCAAGGCCGAGGGAACGTTCGAATATCAAGCGCTGCTGTTCATCCCGTCGCAAGCACCGTTCGACCTGTTCATGCGTGAACGCACCGGCGGCGTGCAGCTCTACGTCAAACGGGTGTTCATCATGGACGACTGCGACGAGCTGATGCCCGAGTACCTCCGCTTCGTGCAAGGCGTGGTCGACGCCGCGGATCTCTCGCTCAACGTGTCCCGCGAGATCCTCCAGCAGGATCGCCAGATCAGAGCCATTCGTCGTCGACTCACCAAGAAGGTGATCTCGACCGTCGACGAGATGCGCGCCGCCCGTCCCGACGACTACCGGACGTTCTGGGACAACTTCGGTCGCGTCTTCAAGGAAGGTCTCGTCAACGACGCCGACAACCGCGATGCACTGCTCAAGGCATCGGCATTCGAAACAAGCCACGCCGCAGACGAATTGACCTCGCTGGCCGATTACGTCGGCCGGATGTCCGACGCACAGAAGTCGATCTACTACTTGACCGGCGAATCCCGTCAGCAGATCGAGAACTCGCCGCATATGGAAGCATTCCGGGCCAAGGGGATCGAGGTGCTCTTCCTGCACGACCCCGTCGACGAGATGTGGGTCTCGGGCGGCGTCGAATTCGACGGGAAGCCGTTCCGCTCAATCGCAAAGGGCGAGGTAGATATCGACGAACTCGACGGTGACACAAGCACTTCCGACGAGTCAACGGATGCGCGCACCGCCGAGTTCGAGGAACTGCTGTCCTGGCTCGGCGAGGCGCTCGACGCCGACATCAGCGAAGCCCGCCTCTCGCACCGTCTCACCGAGTCGGCGGCGTGTCTCGTCGGCGACACGTATTCGATGTCGCCACAACTCGAACGCCTCTACCGCGCATCGGGTCAGGAACTGCCGAAGACCAAGCGTGCGCTCGAGCTCAATGCCGATCATCCGCTGGTCACCGGACTCAACGCGGCGTTCAAGGCCGACGCCGACCATTCCCGACTGACCCCAACGGCCAAACTCATCTACGGGATGGCGTTGATCGCCGAGGGTGGGGAACTCGACGACCCCGCCGATTTCGCACGCCTGCTGACGGGAACGCTCACCGCCTCCGTGGCCCCTGCAGCCAGCGGCGACTGACCATCATTCGCCCGTCCGACCCGACTGCGTCAGATCGTTGTGGTTCGTTTAAGGTTGGTCCGATTCCGACGAGTCCGACAGCAAGTCTGACGAGCCACAGAGGCTGCTGCGTCGGCGACGACAAGGGGAGATGCCGCCGTGAGTTATCCGCACGATCCGTTCCAGCCGGGTGATTCGACGCCGCAGGGTGCGGCACCGCAGGGTCCTTCCGGCGGGCGTGAAGCGGCCTTGAGCGACGGCAAGTCTGCTGGCGGGTACGCGCCATACGGACAGCCATACGCACAGCAGAGCCCCGAGCAACCGGCGTACGGGCAGTCAACGCCATACGGACAGGGCGGCCACGATCAATGGCAGGCGGCGCCGACCGGAACGACCACCGACCCGACGGTGAACTTCGGTCAGCAGCCGAACCAGACGTATGACGCGAACTTCGGCCAGCCGCAAGCCGGTCAAGCCCAGTACGGCCAAGCCCAGTACGGCCAACCGCAGGGCTATGGGCAGCAACCGGGCGCTGCGTGGGGTGCGCAACCAGCGATGGGTGGCGGGGGAGTGCCGCCGCAACAATCGAAGCAGAAGAACAAGCGTCTCTTCCTACTTCTCGGCATAGGTGGCGGCGTCCTCGTCGTGATCATCGCCCTCGTGGTGACGCTCATCGTTGTATTCACCGGCGACTCGGGTCCCGGAGGTTCGCCCAAGGCCGCAGTCCAGACCTATCTGGAGGGTCTCTCGAACGGCGACGCCAAGAAGGCGCTGAGCGTCGTCAGAACACCGCCGTCGGACAAACTCCTCACCGACGAGGTGCTCAAGAAGCAACAGGCGATCGCCAAGATCTCCGACATCAATGTGCGCGAGCCGTCGACGTCGTTGTCGTCGATGGCCACGGTGAAAGCCACGTACAAATTCGGAGATCGCAACGCTGACGTCGATTTCATGCTCAAGAAGTCCGACGGCAAGTGGACCGTCGACAATGGAACGATCCCGATCGACGTCGACGACACCCGCGTGCCACAACTGACCGCGTTCGGTGTCGACGTCAGCAAGGACAGCAAGGTCTATGTGTTCCCGGGGCCGGTCGAGTGGGGATCGAGCAACCCGAATTTCACGGTCAAGGCTGATCAATCGAGCGAATTCCCGCTGGGGCCGACCTACGCGTCATACAACTCGCTCAAAGTCGAGCTGAGCGACCGGGGCACCAAGGCTGTGGCAACGGCCCTCGACACGTACTTCACGAACTGCGCGGGTTCCACGCAGGCGGACGCGTCGAAGGACAAGCCGGGATGTTCGCAGTCGCTGTACCAGTCGGTCGTGCCGGGCAGCGTCCGATGGACCAAGCCGAACGACATCACTCAACTCAGGCTCAGCCCGGATTACGAGACTCCCACCAGCGTGAAGGTGTACGGCAGTGTGGAGTGGCCTGCCACGTACATGTCGACGTCATCCGGTCCGGGAAGCTACACCGACAGCGACTTCATCAGTGGCACTGTCGACCTCGCCGCCTCCGAACCCACCTTCACCTCGGCTCGGTGACGAACCGTAGATGACCACCAGCAAGGCGGGCCGCGCC
>NZ_DLSO01000071.1:12367-13694 GCF_002500165.1 Gordonia sp. UBA7860
GGGGGCGGCGCCCGCCTTGTCAGCCTGCTCGGTAGATCTCGATGTCGAGTGGGTGCCCCGGCGGAGTATCGGCGACTCTTTCGACGCCGTCGAGCGACGTGCCCAGCGGCGCTTGGACGACGGCTCCCCGTGCGCGCGTGCTGATCTCGTCGCTGAGGAATGTTCGAAGCATGTCGTTGCGGGTGAGCACCGCCCCCATCCAGCTCACGCGGGCGGCATCGCCTTCGTGCCATCCGGAACGACGCAGTGCCGCTATCACCGACGTTGCCAGCTCTGCGGCTGCGTCGCGGAGAATGTCCACTGCGATGCCGTCGCCGCCGTCGGCTTCCCGGCCGACGATCCGGGCGAACCCCGCGATCGACGCGACGTGGTCAGGCGCGGCCTGCATTCGCATGTACAACTCGGGGAGCGGACCGAACTCGTCGACGGCCGCTCGTTCCAGCGAGGTAGTGCCGCTGCGCCCGTCGAACGAACGCAGCGCGGCGTCGAGTCCGGCGCGGCCGATCCAGTAGGCGCTGCCCGCGTCACCGAGAAGGTGACCCCACCCGTCGATCCGCGCCGTACCGAGCTCACCGACACCCAGTGTCACCACTCCGGTTCCGACCGCCGTGACGACTCCGTGGTCGAACCAGTTGGCGCCGAGATACGCCGACACCGAATCATGAACCAGGAACACCGAGTCGACGCCGAGATCGGCCGTGAGTGCCAGCAATCCCTCGGGGCGTGACTGATCGGGGGTCAGCCCGGACACTCCCGCGGTGAGGGTCGTCGCGCAAATCGGCATGTCGGCGAGCGCACGGCGTGCGATCTCGGCGACCTGCTCGACGACCGGTCGCGACGTGAAGATCGGACCGTCGTCGTGGTCGGTCGTCGTACCGTCGACGGCGATACGCACGCGTGCGCCGCTTTGTCCGCCATCAATGCTGACGCGACGCTTTCCCGGTCCGGTTGTCATGGCACCTCCCGGTCCGAAACTACCCGCTCACGCGGCGCGTTCGATGGGGATCGGGATGGTCTCGAGGGCAACGTCGTTGGCGCGGTGGATCGGAAGAATGGGCACGCCGAAGCGTTGTGCAGCACTCGCGAGGAGCCGGCACCAGCCGAGATCGCGTGCGGTGATTCCGTCCGAACCGGGGCGCGTGAGCAAGAACGCGAGCGACAGATGCCCGTCGTCGTCGGTCACCGTGCGGAGCTGGGTCACCAATGTGTCGATGAGATGCGCGTCGGGCACGGTCGGCAGTGTCATGCGTGGCAGTGCCCCGGGGACCAGGCGCTCATGGTCGATGAATCCGATCCAGAGGCAAGGTTCGCTGAAACCGAGCGGACC
>NZ_DLSO01000107.1:0-38299 GCF_002500165.1 Gordonia sp. UBA7860
GTTGATGGTGCGGTCTTCTGCTGCGGGGATGCCGCCACGCTGGTCGACAACCTCGTTCGCGCGCCCCCGCGCGGTGAGTGTGATCTCTCTGGGTGTGGCACCGGAGGAGGCCTGTGCGATCAGTGCGCGCTCATGGTTGAGGCGTTGATCATCGGAAGTGGCTTCGGCTGCACGCTTCTCGATATGGGCCAGTCCGGAGACGATCGCGGAGACGTGTCCGCTGGGGAATGCTCCGTCTTCGCTGTAGCCGGGTAGTCGCTGCAGTCTCGGTAGGGCTGCGCCGATCTGCAACCACCGGGATGCTGCTGCGGGTGCGGCGCCCATGGCGATGAGTAGTGCCCGGGTTTTGCCGCCCGGGCCGGCGACGCCGAGGCGGTCCATCGCGGCGGCGTGCACGGCGAGGAGGTGGTCGACGACGTTGCGCATCATCATGAGTGTGGTTGTCGCGGCGTGTAGTTCGTGTGCGTTGGCGTCGTCGATACGGATATCGCGTAACTCGGCGAGGAGGGCGGGGAGTGGGGGCATATGTCCATTATGTGGAGAACATGTGTTCGAGTCAAGGGGTTTGCGGAAGGAAGTTGATCGAATTCGACTGTGCACCAATGGATTCAGAAAGAGCGGAAGGGTGGTAGCCCGATTGTAGCGGCGACCTCTGACAGAAACGGGGCGTCGAAGTGGACGGGTAACTGACGAGTCAGTGGCCGGTCCACTTCGGTGCCCGCTTCTCGGCGAAGGCCAGGGCACCTTCCTGCGCGTCGTCGGAGACGAAGACGGGATCGAGGATGCCGCGCTGCGCGGCGAACAGCTCGGGGTCGGTGTAGCGGATGGCCATGCTGACGACCTGCTTGGTGGCACGCACCGCCAGCGGCCCGTTGGCGGCGATCCGTGCTGCGAGCTCACGCGCACCGTCGAGCGCTCCACCCGACGGTGTCAGGATGTTCACCAGACCGAACTCGTGGGCGCGGACGGCGGAGATCGGGTCGCCGGTGAGTGCGATCTCCATGGCGAGTTGGTAGGGAAGGATCTTGGGGAGTCGCAGCAGGCCGCCCGCTGCGGCTGCGAGTCCGCGCTTGACCTCCGGCAAACCGAATTTCGCGTCGTCGGTTGCGACGATCAGGTCGGCCGACAGTGCCAGTTCGCACCCGCCCGCCAGTGCCCAGCCCTCGACCGCCGCGATGAGTGGTTTGCTCGGGGGAGCGGAGGCGATGCCGCCGAAGCCGCGACCCTCGACGCTGGGCAGCTCACCACGCGTGAACGCCTTGAGATCCATACCGGCACAGAAGGTTCCACCCGCTCCGGTGAGGATGCCGATGGTGATGTCATCGCGTCGTTCGAACTCGTCCATCGCCGCGGCGAGCTGTTGTGCGACCTCCTGGTTGACGGCGTTGCGCGCCTCCGGGCGGTCGATGGTGAAAACGGCTACGCCGTCGGCGAATTCGGTGCGTACCGGGGTCATCGCAGAGTTCCTCTCGGGGTTGCGGGTTCGATCGTCGCGGATTCGATGTCGTGGTCGGCGGGGCGGGTGTCGGTGACCGTCCAGCGCACCGGCTCATGACCTGTCGACGAGATGATGCCGCGCGCTTCGAGTACCAGCAGGTGTGCGTTGGTCTCCCGCAATGCCATGCGGGACAGGGGAATCGACAGATCGGAGAACGGGCGAGACCACGTGACAGCGCGGGTGACGTCCCACGCTGTCGCGCCCGGTTGGTTCCAGATCGCCTCGGTGATCTCGGTGAGCCGCTCCTCGTGGTGCGAGAGGAGATCGGTCACCCGGTCGGCGAGCCCACGGAACCGGTACTCGTGACTGGGCATGGCCTCGAGGTCGCCGATGTGCTCGGTTCGTGCGAGCGACGTCAGGTAGTCGGCCAGCGGGCTCGGTGTCTGGAAGGGATTGGTCGAGACGTTCGGGCTGATCCGGGGGAGCAGATGATCGCCGGTGAAGATGACGCCCGCGTCGTCGTCTGCGAAACACAGGTGACCCGCCGTGTGGCCGGGTGTCCACACCGCACGCAGATTCCACCCGGGAACGTTCAGCGGAACGTCGTCGTCGAGTTCGACGTCCATCGTGCGACCGTCCGGGAGCCGGACGAATTCGAGGAGCCCGGTGTCGGCGACGTCGGTTGGTGCGCCGAGGATGCGTAGGTCCTGCTGGGCCTCCTCGAACTCGCGCGCCTGCTCGGCCTCGGAGTGGAACCGCAGATGGCGGGCGTCGGCAGTGTGCATCGCGAGCTGGGGGTCGGTGTGTTCGAGCAGGCGTGGGACGAGTCCGAAGTGGTCGGGGTGCAGGTGGGTGACGAAGACGTGCGAGACGTCGGCGAGGTCGTGTCCGGTGGCGTGGATTCCGTCGACGAGCATCTTCCAGCCGGTGTCGGTGTTCCAGCCGGTGTCGATGAGCGCGAGCCGCCCGTCCGCCGTCGCCAATGCGTAGACCAGGATGTAGCGCAGCGGGTTCTCGGGGATGAGGACCGGAATCGACCAGAGGCCCGGCCGGACTTCTTCGACGGGCGGCATCTCTTTACGCACCCAGGCCTCGCGCTGGCGATGGCCGGTGACCACGATCGACGTACTCATCATCTGATCCGACCACGGCGAGACCGAGCGCCACAAACACCCGTCGACTCACAGCCCGTGAGGAAACCCCTATGTAGCTGTGGGCTTTTCTGGTCCTACTCGCTCACGGAACTCGGCGGCGCAACCTTCGCCTGGTCCCAGACGGCGAGCAGTTCGTCCATCACGTCCGTCGACATCCCGAACAGGCTCAGATGGCTTTCGCCGTGCAGGCTGAACAGCTTGGCGTCGGGCAGAAGCGAGACCACGTGCTCGCCGTGCGCGTAGGGGACGATGTGGTCGCGGTCTCCGTGCCACCAGCGCACCGGGGTGGTGATGTCGGTGACCGAGAAGCCCCACTCACGGGAGAACACCCGGACGTCGTTGAACGGCGCCTCCATGCGATGCGACCCGCCGCTGAGGAGGTCGTCGAGGAACATGGCGCGGAACTCCGGGCGGCTGAGCAACTCGCGGTCGGCGGCGGGGGAGAGCCTGCCGTAGAGCAGGATCGCGGGCTCGGCGATCGGTCGGACGAAGCGCAGCGCGGTGCTGATCGCCTGGCCGACGGGTGCCCCGAGGACCGGCAGGAAGGGCGCGGCGCGGCGTGCCAACGCGACTGCGCCGCCGCCAATCGCCTCCGGCCCCACTGTCGGCGCCACACCACCGACGATCCCGGCGACGTGGACGCGCGGCCCGAACTCGTGTGCGACGGCCAGCGCGTAGGGGCCGCCGCCGGAGACGCCGATGACACCGAAATCGTCGATACCGAACGCGTCGAGGACGTCGGCGAGGTCGGCGCAGAAGTCCCGGACGGAGTCGTAGGGGTAGGCCGTCGACGATCCGACACCGGGTCGGTCGATGCCGATGAGCCGGACTCCGCGGGCTGCGGCGTACTCGCGTGCTTCGATCGGGATCTGCCGGCGAGCACCGGGAGTGCCGTGCAGCCAGAGGATCGGGCGTCCCGATGCGGAACCGAACTCCGCGAATCCGATGCGGCGCTTCTTGTGGTCGAGCATAGATGTTCCGACTGCAACGGAGCCCTCGATCTTGGGGCGATCGACGTCGATCATGTGACCAGGATCTCATGATCGGCTCTACCGTCGACGCCAAGGGTCCTCGGCACCGGTTCGCATCTAGCGGGTGCCGTCGCCGACGAATGCAGGCATGGTTGAGCCATGGCCTCTGCCTGGCAACCACTGAAGAGTTCGGTCTTCCGCAATCTGTTCATCGCGCAGCTCGTGTCCAACATCGGGTTGTGGATGCAGTCGGTCGGCGCACAGTGGTATCTCGTCGACCAGCACGCCGGTCCAGCCGTCATCTCGCTGGTGCAGACCGCCAGTCTCGCCCCCACGTTGCTGCTCTCGCTGGTGGCGGGCGTCCTGGCCGACAGCCTCGACCGCAAGTGGCGCCTCGTGGTGATGTCGGTGTACTCGACTGCCGTCGGAGTGCTGATGGCCGTGCTGGCGTTCACCGGGCACCTCAATCCCGCTACCCTGCTGATCCTGACGTTTCTGCTCGGCGCGGGTGCTGCGCTCTCGTCACCTGCGTTCCAGGCGATCCAGCCCGAACTCGTCCCGCGCGACGAGATACCCGACGCCGCGTCGCTGGGCAGCGTGTCGGTCAACGCCGCCCGCGCGATCGGTCCCGCGCTGGCAGGCGTGATCTTCTCGTTCGGCGGAGCGGGTACCGTCTTTCTGCTCAACGCCATCTCGTATCTGGCCGTCGTGGTCGCCCTGCTGATGTGGAAACGCTCGGGAAAGAGCTCCGACGTCGTTCCCGAGCGGCTGTCGGACTCGCTGTGGGTGGGGCTGCGCTACGTGGCGGCGGCACCCATCGTGCGTCGAATCCTGCTGCGATCTGCCTTGTTCGCGGTCCCGGCGTCGGCGCTGTGGGCTTTGCTGCCTTTGGTCGTCGCGCACTCCTTTCATCTCGGATCGTCGGGGTACGGTCTCGTGCTCGGCGTGCTCGGCATCGGCGCGATGATCGGGGTGGCGTTGATGCCGTGGATGCGACAGCACCTTTCGTCGGCGGTGATCCTCGCCCTCTCGGCCCTGGTGTTTGCCGTGGCGACTATCGGCGCGGCATTCCTGCCGCTGTGGCCGTGCCTTGTGCTCTTCCTGTTCGCCGGAATCGCGTGGATCGCGACGTTGACCACCCTGAACGCTGGTGCGCAGTTGACGCTCCCGCAGTGGGTCCGTGCACGCGGGATGGCGGCCTATCTCCTGGTGTTCATGGGATCGCAGGGGATCGGCGCCTTGATCTGGGGCGCGCTCGGCTCTGCGATCGGTACGCGATGGGCACTGGTGATCGCAGGAGTCTGCCTGCTGTTGACTGCGGCGAGCGTGCGGCTTCTTCCGCCGTCCCCGGTCACCGGCAAGCTCAGTCGCGACCTATCGATGGCATGGCCGGTACCGACCTTGATCTTCGAACCCGACCCCGACGACGGGCCGGTCGAGGTCAGTGCGATCTACAACGTCCCGGCCAACCGCCATCCCGACTTCCTCGCCGCCATGCCCGCGGTGGCGAGATCGCGCCGACGCACCGGAGCGCGCAATTGGCACCTTTACCGGAGCGCCGACGAACCCGACCATTACGTGGAGCAGTTCATCGTGCCCTCATGGTCGGAGTATCAGCGTCAGCATCGTGAACGGTGGACCGAGTACGACCACGACAACGTCGCGCGAGTGCTCGCCATGACCAAAACCGGCATACCAGACGAACGACACCTGTTCAGTACGGATGTTCGCTGAGCGCGCACGGACGGAAAACGCCAGCGTGACGGCGTACCGTTGTTCGGGTGAGTGCAGACGTTTCCCCGGCAACGCAGAGCTCGACGCCGTCGTCGATTCAACGGATCATCCGCGGTGTTCGCCATGTGGCCACGCCCTATCCCGTTCGTGATCTGCCCGTCGGGCGAATGGTCGAATTGCCCGGCCGTGGAACCACATTCGTCACTGATTCCGGGCCGAAGGATGCTCCCGCGGTGTTCCTGCTGCACTCGGTACTCACGACGGGCCTGCTTTGTTGGTATCCGTCGATCCCGCAGCTGAACGGTCGGTACCGGGTCATCACACTCGACCAGCGGTGGCACGGGCGCGGTATCCAGGCCGAGGGTTTCGATCTGCGCGACTGCGCCGACGACGTCGTCGCGCTCGCCGACGTTCTCGGTATCGACCGATTCACCGCTGCCGGATTCTCGATGGGCGGAGGCATCGCACAGCTCGCGTGGCGTCGTCATCCGAGCCGGGTGTCGGGACTCGTCTTGTGCTCGACGGGGCCGTTCTTCAGTGAACGAGACCCGCATCGGCGCGACCGCGACGCACGCATCGGACGAATCCTGCGCCCGATCTATGAGTCGCTCCCGCGCCCATCGTCGGAGAGCCTCGATCAGCGGCCCAAGCACACCAGTGTGTGGGCGTTCAAGCAGTTCTTGTCGACGCCGCTGTCGCATGCAGGCGATTTCGGTGAGGGCCTCGGCAACTTCGACTCCCGCTCATGGCTCGGCGAGATCGACGTCCCCACGTCGGTTGTCGTCTCGACCCGTGACCACACCGTCGAGCCGGAGCGGCAGCAACTGCTCGTCGACGGCATTTCCGGCGCACGCCGATTCGACGTCGACGGCGGCCACGCCTGCTGCGTGATAGGCGTCGAGAACTTCCTGCCGCCCTTCGTCGCGGCGGTCGACGCCGTCGCGCTCGAATCCCCGGTTCTCGTGAGTGGGAACTGACGCCATCCTACGTTCCGTCTGAGGCCGAATCCTTAACGGGGAGTGCAGATTTGAACTCTTGCGCAGGTCTGTGCCAGATTTCTTGCCAGGAGCGTCACCGGTCCTGACCAGCAGTTACAGTGATCGCAATTCTCGCGCGCGTGCAATCCGCGAGTCTGAAGGAGATCACGATGACCACGCCTACCCCGCCGCCCGACTGGTATCCCGACCCGGAGAGTCCGCGTAGCGGTCGCTACCGATGGTGGGACGGCCACAAATGGACAACGGATACGCACACTCCCTCAGAGCCGCCGGGGGCTGCTGAAGCGCCGGGGATTGATCCGACTTCCAGCGTCGCGCCCCCACCGGTGGCGACCAAGGCGAAAGAATCTCGGAAGATCTGGTACCTGATAGCGGCGTTGTGTGCAGTTGCGCTGGTAGTCGTGGTCGCCGTCGCCGTATCGGTAGCCGGAGGATCTGACAAACGGTCGAACAAGACCAACCGTGCATCCTCTGGCTCTGCTCAGTCGACAACAGTCGACCCCGCCGAGGAGTCCAGGAAGGCAGCAGCGGCCCAGTCGGCTCAGCGTGAACTGGAGCAGCAACGGGCCGCAGACCTCGACAAGTCGAGCTACCAAGCTACTGATTCGCGTGGTTGGCAACTCGTCGCCAAGAACCCGACTTCCCACGTGGGCGAAAAGTACGTGATCTATGGCCACGTCACTCAGGCTGACGCAGCGATGGGGTCTTCGACGATCCGCGCAAATACGGACGGCGCGCAGGTCGACTACTACGAGATGAATATCAACACGGTCGCCGAAGCCGGCCTGGCAAGCTTTGCCGACATCGTCGAGGACGACCTCGTCACCATGTGGATAGAAGTCGAAGGCTCGGAGACGTATAACACCACACTGGGTGGGAGCGTGACTGCTCCAAAGGTTGAAGTGAACATCATCGAGACCACTGGAAGCTCGAAATAGGTGCGAGCGCACTGAACCTTCGCTCTCTGAGATCTGAGTTTCGTTGAAATCCGGGACATGAGCCATTGCCGCCCGTAGCGTTGGGTGCGCCCGAAAATCCAACTGGGCGCGGAAGCCCAAGTAGGAGTGCATATGTCGCCCGTGATCGTCGTCGCAACGCTGTCGCCCAAACCCGGACAGGAGGCTGCGGCGCGCGAGGCGGTGATCGCGGCGGTCCCCAAGGTGCAGACCGAGCCGGGGTGCCAGCTCTACGCGTTACACGAGGCCACCGGAGATGGTACCGACTTGGTGATGATCGAGAAGTGGGAGTCGTTCGACGCCCTGGCCACACACGGAAAGGGAGCAGCCCTCGCCGAACTCGGTGCAGCGCTGAACGACCTGCTCGCCGCACCGCTCGACATCAGGACGTTCGACGCGGTGCCCACTGGTGATCTCGACAAGGGCGCAATCTGACGTAAGGTCTTGAACGTGCCCTCCTTCAGCCCATTGGAGTGGCCGGTCTTCCGGCAGTTGCGCACCGGCGACAGATACGGCCGCGGTCCGGCCGTGCAGTCGCCGCGTACTCGCGCCACCGAGTCGAGGACCGCCACCGCCGATCGCGTGGTGCAGAGCGTCTGCCCGTTCTGCGCTGTCGGCTGTGGGCAGAAGGTCTACGTGAAGGACGAGCGCGTCATCCAGATCGAAGGCGACCCGGATTCGCCGATCTCTCGTGGCCGTCTCTGCCCGAAGGGCGCGTCGAGCGAGCAACTGGTCAACAATCCCATGCGGCAGCGCACCATTCGCTACCGCGCGCCGTACGCGACCGAGTGGACGGATCTCGATCTCGACACCGCCATCGACATGATCGCCGACCGCTTCGTCGAGTCGCGTCGTCGAACCTGGCAGGACACCGACGAGCAGGGGCGGGTACTCCGACGCACCATGGGCATCGCCTCGCTCGGCGGTGCGACCCTGGACAACGAAGAGAACTATCTGATCAAGAAGCTCTTCACCGCCGCGGGCGCGATCCAGATCGAGAACCAGGCGCGCATATGACACTCCGCAACCGTTCCCAGTTTGGGAGCCTCATTTGGACGCGGCGGCGCAACGCAATCACTGCAGGACATGGCGAACTCCGACTGCATCGTGCTCATCGGCGGCAATATGGCCGAGGCGCACCCCGTCGGGTTCCAGTGGGTGGTTGAAGCGCGCTCGCGCGGTGCACGGGTCATCCACGTCGATCCGCGGTTCACCAGGACGTCGGCCAACGCCGACAAGCACATCTCGATCCGTGTCGGCTCCGACGTCGTGCTGCTTGGTGGGCTGATCAACTACATGCTCACCCACGAGCGGTACTTCCGTGAGTACGTCGTCGCGTACACCAACGCCGCGACGATCGTGAACGACGACTACCGCGACACCGAGGACCTCGGTGGGCTGTTCTCCGGCTTCGACCCCGAGACCGGGCAATATGATCCGTCGACGTGGGCGTATGCCGACGCCGAGGACGGTCGCATCGAATCGCCCGGCGGCGAGGAGCACGGTGACTCGGCGGCAGCGCGTGCGGCAGGCGACCAGCACGGTTCGGGAGGTCCGCCCCTCGAGCACGCGAACGTGCTCCGCGACGACTCGCTGACCGACGAGCGCACGGTGTTCCAGATCCTCAAACGCCACTTCTCCCGGTACACGCCGGAGATGGTCCGCGACATGTGCGGCATCTCGGTCGACGAGTTCACCTACCTCGCCGAGTCGATTGCCGACAACTCCGGCCGTGACCGCACAACATGTTTCGGCTACGCGACCGGTTGGACGCAGCACACCCTCGGCGCCCAATTCATCCGTACCGCGGCGATCCTGCAGTTGTTGCTCGGCAACGTCGGTCGCCCCGGCAGCGGCATCATGGCGTTGCGCGGACACGCGAGCATCCAGGGTTCCACCGACATCCCGACCCTGTTCAACCTGCTTCCCGGCTACCTGCCGATGCCGTCGGTGGGCAAGCACGACACTCTCGACGACTACCTCGCAGCGGTCGGTTCGCCGAGTCAGAAGGGTTATTGGGCTTACGCCGACACCTACATGGTGAGTCTGCTCAAGGCGTGGTTCGGCGACACCGCGACTGCCGACAACGACTGGTGCTACGACTATCTGCCCCGATTGAACGGTCCCGCGGGCACCTACCAGACGACGGTGGCGATGCTCGACGACGAGGTCGAGGGCTACTTCGTCCTTGGTCAGAACCCGGCGGTCGGTTCGGCCAACGGCAAGCAGCAGCGCCTCGCGATGAGTCACCTGAAGTGGCTCGTGGTGCGCGATCTGAACATGATCGAGAGCGCGACCTGGTGGAAGGAGGGCCCCGAGATCACCTCCGGCGAACTGCGTACCGAGGATATCGGTACCGAGGTCTTCTTCATGCCCGCCGCCACCCACGTCGAGAAGGCGGGATCGTTCACCCAGACCCAGCGCATGGTGCAGTGGCGACATCAGGCGGTCGCACCGCCCGGTCAGGCGCAGAGCGAACTCGACTTCTTCTACGAACTCGGACAACGCATCCGCACGCGGCTGGCCGACTCCGACGACCCGCGCGACCGGCCACTCCTCGACATGACGTGGGACTACCCGCTCGACGAGCATGGCAACCCCGAGCCGGAGTCGGTGCTCTCGGAGATCAACGGCTACTTCACATCTGGCGATCACGCGGGCGAGAACCTCACCAGTTACACGCAGATGAAGGCCGATGGTTCGACGGCGGGTGGCTGCTGGATCTACACCGGCGTCTACGCGCACGCGACCAACATGGCGGCGCGACGCGTTCCACACGGCGGCGACTCGGTGAGCCAGCACGAGTGGGGCTGGGTGTGGCCGGCGGATCGTCGAATTCTCTACAACCGTGCCTCCGCCGATCCCGAGGGCAATCCGTGGAGCGAGCGCAAGCGCTACATCTGGTGGGATGCGCAGGCGCGCAAGTGGGTTGGCGACGACGTGCCCGACTTCCCGGTCGACAAGGCGCCCGATGCCCGCCCCGATCCCGATCGCGGAGGAGCCGAGGGACTCGCGGGCGACGACCCGTTCATCATGCAATCCGACGGCAAGGGTTGGCTTTTCGCGCCCAAGGGGCTTGTCGACGGTCCGCTGCCCGCGCACTACGAGCCGCAGGAGTCGCCGGTCGCCAACGCGCTGTACCCGCAGCAGCAGGCACCGGCACGAATCATCTTCGCGCGCAACGACAATCTCGACGCCCCGAGCGCGGGCGACGCAGGCGTCGACGTCTATCCGTATGTGTTCACCACCTATCGCCTCACCGAGCACCACACCGCGGGCGGGATGAGTCGCTGGTCGCCGTATCTCGCCGAGCTGCAACCGGAAATGTTCTGCGAGGTCTCCCCGGCACTCGCCGCCGAACGGGGACTGGTCAACGAGGGCTGGGCGACGATCATCTCGCCGCGCGCGGCAATCGAGGCGCGCGTCTTGGTCACCGACCGGGTGAAGACGTTGCGTATCAACGGACGTGACGTCCATCAGGTCGGTCTGCCCTATCACTGGGGCGTCGGCAGCGACGCCGTGGTCAGTGGCGACGCCGCGAACGATCTGATCGGTGTCACGCTCGACCCCAACGTCCAGATCCAGGAGTCCAAGGTCGGGTCGTGCGAGGTGATCGCGGGGCGTCGACCCCAGGGTCAGGCGCTCCTCGACCTGGTGCGCTCCTACCAGCAGCGCGCGGGCGTGACACCCGAGACCGACAACGTGCGCATCACCGATCCCGAGCACGAAAAGATCTATCCGCCAATCGATTCCGATGATCCGGACGGAGAGGGGTTCACCCGATGGTGAGGAGTGCGAGATGAGTCATCAGCTGTCCGGTCCCACCGATCCCAGTGCCGACGCGCACTGGGGCGACGCCGAGCGTCCGCGCAAGGGCTTCTTCACCGACACGTCGATCTGTATCGGCTGCAAGGCATGCGAGGTCGCGTGCAAGGAATGGAACCAGAACCCGCGCGACGGTGACCTGGAACTGACGGGCATGTCGTACGACAACACCGTCGCGCTGGGTGCGAGTACGTGGCGGCACGTCGCGTTCATCGAGCAGGACCGCGATCGCATCGACAAGGCGCGCGAATCAGGCCGCGCCCTGGTCGGTTTGGGGATGCCGACGATGCCGGGTGATCTCGACAAGCTCGATCAGCGGGACAAGCTCGATCAGCGGGCAGAGCTCGACGGGCCGAAGGTGCCCGACACTCCCGAGTTCCGGTGGCTGATGTCGTCGGACGTCTGCAAGCACTGCACGCACGCCGGTTGTCTCGATGTGTGCCCGACCGGCGCGTTGTTCCGCACCGAGTTCGGGACGGTCGTCGTGCAGCACGACGTGTGCAACGGGTGCGGAACCTGTGTCGCCGGTTGCCCTTTCGGCGTCGTCGAACGTCGGTCCGACGGCACCGTCGAGCCGACCACGCGCGAGGGCCAACGCAAGGGCGAGCAGCCGCCCGTGCCCGGACGTGGTGTGGCACAGAAGTGCACGCTCTGTTACGACCGACTCGTCGACGACGAGACACCCGCGTGCGCGAAGACCTGTCCGACGACGTCGATCAAGTTCGGCGACCACGACGACATGGTCGACACCGCGCGCGAACGGGTCGAACAGCTGCACGCCCAGGGGATGACCGAGGCCCGGCTCTACGGGGCGAACCCCAACGACGGAGTCGGCGGCACCGGTTCGGTGTTCCTTCTCCTCGACGAGCCCGAGGTCTACGGCCTTCCGCCGGACCCGCGCGTGTGCACGGCCGATCTCCCCACCATGTATCGACGAGCGGGCGCTGCCGCCCTCGGAATGGTTGCCGCGGCGGCGGTCTCGTTCCTGACCGGTAGAAAGCGATGACCTCCGACTACGATTCGCTGCGCCCACCCGAACCCGGTCGCCGAAAGCGGAAGGGCGGCAAGGGGCGTCGACGAGGCTTGTTCGGCCAGGGCGACGGCGCGCGTGAGATGTCGATGGTGCCCGACGTCGAGTTCGAGAAGGTCGACGTCGAGGGCTACTACGGGCACAACGTCGTCAAGCCTGCGCCCTGGGACGACAAGGTCGCGGCGTACCTGTTCCTCGGTGGCGTCGCGGGCGGGTCGGGAGTGCTCGCGGCGGGTGCGCAGTTGACAGGGCGAGAAGTGTTGCGCCGCAACGCCCGTCTCAGTGGTCTCGCCGCGGCCGGGCTCGGTGGGGTTGCGCTCATCGCCGACCTCGGCCGACCCGATCGGTTCTACAACATGCTGCGCACCTTCAAGGTGACGTCGCCGATGAGCGTCGGGTCATGGATACTGTCCGGCTTCTCCGGCGGTATCGGGGTCGCGGCTGCGGCAGAGGTGGATCGGCTTCTCCGGGAAAGACTTCCGCTCGGCCCGTTGCGTTCGGTGCTCCACGTCGTGGAGGCGCCGGCGGGACTCGTCGGCGGCGCGATGGGGCCGCTGCTTGCCGTGTACACCGCGGCGCTGCTGGGCGATACGGCCACACCGACGTGGAACGCGATGCACCGCGACCTGCCCTTCGTCTTCGTCAGCTCGGCAAGTCTCGCGGCGAGCGGACTGGCGCTGGTCACCACACCGCTCGACGAGGTGGGCCCGGCACGAACGCTGGCCGTTCTCGGCGTGGTGGGCGATGTGGCGGCCACCCGCGTCATGGAAGCGCGCATGGATCCGATTGCCGCGGAACCGCTCCACCACGGTAAGCCCGGTGCGCTGATGCGCTGGGCGGAACGACTGGCGGTCGTCGGGGGAGTGGGCGCACTGGTCAGTGGTCGTTCGCGGGTCGCGTCCGCGGCGTCGGGTCTGGCGTTACTGGCAGCGTCGGCCTGTACCCGGTTCGGCGTGTTTCACGCCGGTATCGAGTCGGCGAAGGATCCGCGCTACACGATCGAACCGCAGAAGCGACGCCTCGCCGCTCGTCGAGCCGCCGGTGTCACCGACGACTCGATCACGACTGCGGACTGATCGCGTTTTCGTCGCGTTCGCGTCGGGCGTGTCGGGCCAGTGGCCGGCGGTCGTTCGAAGCAGCCACCACCACCCGATTCCCGCCCTGTCGTTTCGCGAGGTACATCGCGACATCGGCGTCTTCGAGATGTCGGTCGACGTTTGCTTTGGCGTCCGGTGCGGTGACGCTGATGCCCACGCTGACTGTCACCGACGGTGAGGTGTCGGCCGCGACGCCGATGCGGATGCGCTCGGCCAGCGAACGGGCGGTGCGCAGGTCGTCGTCGAGGATCACGGCGAACTCCTCGCCGCCGGTGCGCGCGGCGACAAGGTTGCGGATGCCTGCCAGCCGGTTGCACGCCTCCATGATCCGCCCGGCTACGCGCACGAGCACGAGGTCGCCGACCTGGTGGCCGTGGGTGTCGTTGATCGCCTTGAATCCGTCGATGTCGATGATGATCACCGAGAGCGCGCGGGCCGAGTGATCGAGCCCGCCGACATATCGCGACAGGCCTCGCCGGTTGGCCAGCCGGGTCAGCGGGTCGGTCCCTGCGTCCATGGCGTTGGTGCCGAGGATCCAGAAGAAGTAGTGCATGGCGGGCAGGAGCACTGCCACCAGGGCAAGGGGGGCGATACCTTTCGACAGGGCCACCAGCAGCATCGGACGCCCTCCGTCCGCCGCCACAATAGTGACCAGAATCACGATTGCCGCAGAAGCGAAGATCGCGTGCAGTAAGTGGGCCCTCGGTGTGCAGAAGAA
The DNA here is from genome assembly GCF_002500165.1 of Gordonia sp. UBA7860. Lineage (NCBI taxonomy): Bacteria > Bacillati > Actinomycetota > Actinomycetes > Mycobacteriales > Gordoniaceae > Gordonia > Gordonia sp. UBA7860. The sequence goes on from NZ_DLSO01000107.1 coordinate 13,922, forward strand.
CAGGGCAAACGCGCTCATGATCGCGAACAGCGTGACGCCTGCGATGCCGAGCATGTGATCGTGATGCCCGAAACAGGCGGTTGCGATCACGGCGTCGGCGAACACCAGCACCAGAAGGCTCTCGGCTCCTGTCGGCAGTGGGAGCAGCCACCACCGCAGCACGAGAATCGCGGCAACGAACGTTGTGACCAGCAGAATCTTCTCGACGTACGGCGAGAATCCGGAGCTCGACGACGCGGCAGCGGCCGCCGCGGCGAATCCCAACAGCGCCGCACCCAGCGATAGAACGAGCCGCTTGAGTGGCGCATTTCCGAGTTGATCGAAGAGAGCGACGCGCCACTGCAGTGGCGTTGAATCACGCAGCCACTCCGAGACCGCGTTAGCGCTGCGACGCTGCACCTGACTCCCCCCTCGGACTCGGTGTGTCTAGCGACAATAGAGCGATCGGCGATCGATGTCAGCGAATGTCGATCCCTGCACCTGCAACGATTTCGCCGATGACCGGGTATCCGGGCACTTCGCCGACCAGCAACAGCCCGCCGGATGTCTGGGCGTCGGCCAGCATCAGAAGCTCGTTCTCGTCGACACCGCTTCCGATGTCGAGGTGGTCGCGAACCCAGTCGAGGTTGCGCCGAGTGCCGCCCGAGACATATCCGTCGTCGAGAGCGTCGCGGGCTCCCTCGACCAGCGGGACGGCAGAAGCGTCGATGACCGCGCGCACCCCCGAGGCCCTTGTCAGTTTGTGGAGGTGGCCGAGCAGTCCGAACCCGGTCACGTCAGTACCTGCGCGGACACCGGCGGCAAGGGCGGCGTCGGCGGCGTCGCGGTTGAGTGTCGTCATGACGTCGATCGCGGCGTCGAATACTTCACCGGTCTGCTTGTGCCGGTTGTTGAGCATCCCGACGCCGATCGGTTTGGTCAGCGTGATCGGCAGTCCGACAGTCGCGGCGTCGTTGCGGATGAGCGAGTCGGGCGACGCGACACCGGTGACGGCCATGCCGTACTTCGGCTCGGGGTCGTCGATGCTGTGGCCGCCGATCACCGGGCAGTCGGCCTGCGCTGCGACGGCGAGCCCGCCGCGCAGCACCTCGGTCATCAGTTCCATCGGCAGCAGATCACGCGGCCAGCCGACGAGGTTGATCGCGACGACGGGCGACCCGCCCATGGCGTAGATGTCGGAGAGAGCGTTCGCGGCCGCGATGCGTCCCCAGTCGTACGCGTCGTCGACGACCGGAGTGAAGAAGTCGGCGGTAGAGAGGACGGCGAGGTCATCGCGAATGCGCACAGCCGCGGCGTCGTCGCCGTCGTCGAGGCCGACCAGGATGTTCTTGCCGCTCTGGCCGGTCAGACCGGCTACGGCGGCTTCGAGCTCACCCGGCGGGATCTTGCACGCACAGCCGCCGCCGTGCGCGTAGCCGGTCAACCTGATCGTCGGGCTCTGCGAATCCGGATTCGTCTCGACGGTGCTCATGTGACTCAGGCTAATCGGCGGGATCGGGAGAATTTGGAGGTATGGTCGCCGAGGAGGCGTCTGGGTTCCTGGTGGGCCCCCCGGTCTTCAAAACCGAGGAGGTCGAGTATCTCGGTCTGGCGGGTTCGATTCCCGTCCGCCTCCGCCACAGACTGTTCTCGAAGGAGGCGCGGTGACCCGATCGGATCCCCGGCGGCGGATCCCGCGCACCGACCACCTGCTGGCCGATCCCGAGATCGCCACGGCTGCACGACGAGTCGGCGAACAGACCGTCCGCGACGTCGTCCGTGATGTTCAGGAGTCGGCAAGGCGCGGCGATGTCGATCCCGACGACGTGCGGGGGATCATTCGGGAAACACTTGCTCGACGCCTCGTCGGCACCGGACGGTCGGTGCTCAACGCGACCGGAGTCGTGGTGCACACCAACCTCGGTCGAGCCCCGTTGTCGACGGCTGCGCGCGATGCAGTCGTCGATGCGTGTGGATACGTCGACGTCGAACTCGACCTGGAGTCGGGCACGCGCTCGCGGCGTGGCGTCGCGACCCGCGAGGCGTTGCTGCGGGCATGTCCCGCCGCGGGCGACGCCCTGATGGTGAACAACGGTGCTGCCGCGATGGTGCTGGCCACCACCGCGCTCGCGGCCGGTCGCGAGGTGGTCATCAGTCGCGGCGAGATGATCGAGATCGGCGCGGGTTTCCGGCTCACCGACCTCATCGAGTCGACCGGTGCGCGGCTGCGCGAGGTCGGGACCACCAACCGCACCCACCTCCGCGACTACGCTGCGGCACTTGCCGAGGGCGACGTCGGCTGTGTACTCAAGGTGCACCCGAGTAACTACCGGGTCAGCGGCTTCACCGCGGAGGCGACCATCGCGGAGCTGGCGGAATTGACTGCCGCCCAGGGTGTTCCGCTCATCGCCGACCTCGGGAGCGGGCTTCTCGTTCCCGACGCCGCGCTCCCCGACGAACCGGACGCGTCGTCGGCGCTGGCCGCGGGCGCCGATCTGGTGATCGCCAGCGGCGACAAACTACTCGGTGGACCGCAGGCCGGAATCCTGCTCGGCGACGCCGATCTGGTCGGCCGATTGTCGAAACATCCACTCGCGCGGGCGGTTCGGGCCGATAAGCTCGCCCTCGCGGCGATGGAGGCCACGCTCGTCGGACCTCAGCCTCCGGTGACCGAGTATCTACACGCCGACAACGAGCGGTTACGTCGGCGGGCCGAGGTCGTCGCCGCGAAGGTCGGTGCGGACGTGGTGCCCCACGACGGCAGGGTCGGCGGGGGAGGAGCGCCCGGAGTTCCGTTGCCCGGCTGGGCGATTGCACTGCCTGAGCAGGCGGCCAAGGCGTTGCGCACCGGCACTCCCGCGGTGCTCGCGCGCGTGCACGACGGCGTATGTCTCGTCGACCTGCGATGTATCCCTGCGAAGGGCGACGAGGTTCTCGCCGAGGCGGTCGCGCGTGCGCTTGGCGCGGTCCGCGTGCCGGGGGCGACTGGCTGAGGTGTACGTCGTCGCGACGGCGGGGCACGTCGATCACGGGAAGAGTGCGTTGGTCCGTGCGCTGACGACGATGGAACCGGACCGCTGGGCGGAGGAGCGCCGTCGAGGACTGACGATCGACCTCGGATTCGCTTGGATGACAACACCATCCGGCGCCGACATCGCGTTCGTCGACGTTCCGGGTCACGAACGATTTCTCGGCAATATGTTGGCGGGAATCGGCCCGGCGCCCGTGGTGGCCTTCGTCGTCGCTGCCGACGAGGGGTGGAACAGGCAGTCGTCGGATCATCGTGACGCGATCTCCGCACTCGGCATCGATCGCGGGGTGCTGGTGATCTCACGCGCCGATCTCGCCGACGACGAGCGGATCTCCGATGTCGTAGCGCAGGCACGCGACGAGCTGTCCGGTACCGGTCTCGGCGACGCGCCGGCCGTGATCACGTCGGCGTTGACCGGGCGGGGGATCGACGAGCTGCGCGACACGATCGCAGAGGTATTGCAGCGCAACCCGTTTCCCTCGGATACCGCACCCGTTCGGTTCTGGATCGACCGCGCGTTCACCATCACGGGTGCGGGAGCCGTGGTCACCGGGACGTTGTCGGCCGGGTCGGTGGGGCGTGGAGAAACGCTGGATGTGTTGACCGGCAGAGGGATTCGATCGGTCACCGTGCGTGGTGTGCAGAGTGAGAACACGCCGCGCGAACGCGTCGGACCCGTGAGCCGGGTGGCGGTGAATCTGCGCGACGTGTCTGCGTCGGATATCGCACGGGGCGATCTGCTGTTGAGTCCCGGGGTGTGGCGGCTGACCGACTGCGTCGACGTTCGACGTGTCAGTGGGCCTGAGTTCGACTCGATACCACGCGATCTGAGTGTTCATGTCGGCACGGCTGCGCTGCGGGGTCGGCTCCGCCCATTCGACGCCGACCACGCGCGGATCACATTCGAGCAAGCCGTTCCGCTGATCTTCGGTGATCGGCTGGTGCTCCGTGACGCGGGCAGCGGTCGGATCGGAGGGGGCGTTGTCGTGGATGCAGAGCCGCCGCCGCTGCGGCGTCGGGGTGATGCGGCGCGTCGAGCAGATGCGTTGTCGGACATGAGTGATGCCGGCGATGCGCGACGTGAGGTCGAACGTCGTGGTGCGGTCACCGTCGAGCATCTGCGACGGCTCGGTGTCGTCGGAGCCGAGGCAACCCCGCCCGAGGGAGTGCGCGTTGTCGGGGCCTGGTGGGTCGACGAGCAGGCCTGGGCGGAGTGGGTCGCACGGCTCCGCGATGCTGTTGATGCTGTCTATCAGCGGGATTCGCTCGCCGAGGGCTTGCCTCGCGCGAGTGTCGCGGGCGTCGTCGGACTTCCATCGGAAGCGATTGTCGCGCCCCTCGTCGCCGACGCCGGCCTTGACCATGCGGGCGGTTTCCTGTCGAAATCCGGTGTGGCACGCGGACTCGGCGATGCGGAGGAGGCTGTCGCTGCACTCGAGCGTCGGTTCGACGACGATGCCTTCGCCGCGCCGGAATCCGATGACCTTGCCGCACTCGGGCTCGGCCCCAAGCAACTGGCAGCGGCTGAACGCCTCGGGCGGCTGCTTCGGTTGCGTGACGGTGTTGTGCTCTCGCCCCGATCTCCCGCGATGGCGATGCGCGTTCTGGCTGCTCTTGATCAGCCCTTCACGACGAGCGAGGCCCGAAAGGCTCTGGGCACCACGCGCCGCGTCGCCATCCCATTGCTCGAGCACCTCGACGAACGCGGCTGGACGCGACGACTCGACGCGGGGCACCGCGAGGTGGCTCGGTGAACGATGACCTCCCCAGATACATTGTGAGCAACTAGGTTGTGAGCAACCTAAATCGGGTCTACTGTTCTCCATGTGGGAAAGATTCGACTCGACGACCATCTGTGTTTCGCGCTCTACACCGCGTCGCGCGCGATCATCGCCGCAGAGCGACCGGGCTTGGTTGAACTCGGACTGACGTATCCGCAGTACCTCGTGATGCTGGTGCTGTGGGAGGAAGAATCTGTCCCGATCGGCCGGCTGGGGGAGCGCCTGCAACTTGACTCGGGCACCGTGTCACCACTGGTTCGTCGGTTGGAGTCGATGGGGCACGTGCGACGTCACAGGTCTCCTGACGACGAGCGGTCGACGATCGTGTCACTCACCGACTCGGGCGTGGCGCTGGGCGAAAAGTCTGACTGTGTGCTGGCCGCCTTGGTCGATGCGGTGAACGGTTCGTCGAAAGAGCCCTCGGAATCTGATGCCGACTTCGACGTCGACGCGGCTGTCGAGCTGCGTGCGGCACTGCACCAACTAACCGATGTGTTGCGCGCCAACCAGGCGCGCTGAAGAGAAGGGAAGTCACCATGAAGGCTTTGTACACAGCCGAGGCACTTGCCACCGGCGAAGGCCGGGACGGTCACGCCAGGACGAGCGACGGACAACTCGATCTCGATCTCGCGATCCCCAAGGAGCTTGGCGGACCCGGCGGCGCGACGAATCCGGAGCAACTCTTTGCAGCCGGCTACGCCGCATGCTTCCACAGTGCATTGCGCACGGTCGCTCGGGCCGAGAAGGCCGACGTGAGCGACTCGGCTGTCGGCGCCCGAGTGTCGTTGGGGGCCAATGACTCCGGCGGTTTCGAGCTGGCCGTCGTGTTGGAGATCTCGTTGCCGGCGCTGAGCGCAGACGACGCGCAGGCACTCACCGCCGCGGCTCATCAGGTGTGTCCGTACTCCAACGCCACGCGCGGCAACATCGACGTGACCCTCACCCTGGCGGAGGACTGACCCTGATTGGCGACTGACACGAATCGTCGACTGACGCCGGACACGCGGTGGCCGGTCCCATACTGGTTTCATGGCAACGCGGTTTCGCTATTACACAGCACAGACTCTCGATGGCTTCCTTGCCGACTCGGAGGACTCGCTCGATTGGCTGCTGAGTCAGCCAATCGACGAGGACGGGCCGATGAACTACACCGAGTTCCTCGGCGACGTCGGCTGTCTGGTGATGGGGTCGACAACGTACGAGTGGGTCGTCGAACATGAAGTGCACCAGGGTAATCCGTGGCCGTACGAGTTGCCGACACTCGTGTTCAGCTCACGCGACCTCACTCCGGTCGCCGATTCCGTCCGCGTGGTGTCGGGTTCGCCTGCGGACCATCGTGCTGCGCTGGTCGACGCCGCCGCCGGACGTGACGTCTGGATCGTCGGAGGGGGCGACCTCGCCGCGCAGTTCTGGGCCGCGGGAATGCTCGACGAACTGATCGTGTCGATCGCACCGGTGCTACTGGGTTCAGGGCGTCCGCTCTTCACTGCGAGGTGTGATCTCGAACTGCTCGACGTCGCGCGCAATCAGGGTTTCGTCTGCGCCCGCTACCACATCACGGCGTTCCGCTGAACGCACGTGACCGTCGAGCGTTCCGCTGAACGCTCACTCCGAAATCTCTGTCAGTACCCGCCGATACGATGAACCAATCGAACATATCATCGATCCAGGGGTGGTCATGACCGGTGGCAGCACAGACATCTTCGACGCGGCTGATCCGTCCGATCTTGCGGTGGAGGAGATCGCCGATCGGCTGGAGGGCTACGCGGGCCAGATCGCGAGTATGACGGCTCGGTTCCTGCTGTTGGTGTCGGAATTCGACCGACGCATCGGATGGTCCGGTGACGGGATCATGTCGTGCGCGCACTGGTTGACGTTGCGGACCGGACTATCCACGCGGACCGCGCAGGAGTACGTGCGGGTGGCGCGCACTCTCGACGAACTGCCGAGGATTCGTGCAGCATTCGCGCAAGGTCGGTTGTCGTACTCGAAAGTGCGTGCCTTGACGCGGGTCGTGACGCCCGATCGCGAGGACGAACTACTCAGCGTCGCCTTGTCTGCCGACGCCGCTCAGCTCGAGCGAGTGGTGCGGGCAATCCGCTCGATAGATCAGCGGGAGCGCGAGGCCACCGAGGGTGAGGTCGAATCGACCGCCTCGTGGGAGTGGAATTTCGACGGCACACTGTCGGTGCGGATGCGGTTGTCGGCGATGGACGGGGCATCCTTCATGGCAGCAACTGTCCGTGCCGAGTACGAGCGCACGCGCAACGTCGAAGCCGATGAGGACGTCCCGGATATTGCCGAACTGGCTGCGGCGCAGGAGGTTTTGTCCGAGGAATCAGGACTGGAACCTCCGGACCGTCGTCTGTGGCGCCATACTCCGTCCAACATCGCACCCGCTGTCGTGCTGATGGCCGACACGATGCAGACGGCGATCGAGGTGCCCGCGTTCACGCCGGGCGCCGAAGTGGTCGTCCACACGCATGAGCGCGAGGACGGGGCACCGGACCTGCCCGTCGTCGCTCCCGATCCGCATGTCGAGGGCGGCCTGGCAGTGTCGGGGGCGGAGGTGAAGGAGGCGTCGTGTGCGGGCACCAAGACCGACGTGCATCACGGAAAGCAGGGGAGCATCGCGTCGTGGGGCCGTCGAACGCGGACACCCTCGACGCGGACCCTGCGCGCGATCTTGGCGCGCGACGGCGGTTGCCGCTACCCGGGGTGTGGACGGACCCGGCATCTTCACGCTCATCACGTCCGGTTCTGGTCGCATGGTGGCGAGACGACACCCGACAACTTGGTGCTGCTGTGTTCGTCGCATCACCGATCGTTGCATCGTGGTGAATTCTTGATCAGGGCGCATGCGTTGCAGCAGTTCACATTTCATCGACAGAATGATCACCAGCCGATCGAGCAGGCGCCGCCGACCAGTGTGCCGGGCGTGTGGCGGCCCGCGGCGATCTCTGACGACGCGGTCGTCCCCGAGAACCCGGGACCTCTCAACTTGGGCTACACCACTGAGGTGCTGTACGCGAGTTGGCGGTTCAAGCAGTCCGCCGCAGCCCGCGCCGACCGGGCGGCGTCGCTGGCCGCAGCGTGACGACGTTCAGCGGAACGCCCGCCGCGTGCCGGCGCGGACTCTATTGCGAGTGCCCCCAGTAGGGCTCGAACCTACGACCTGCGGATTAAAAGTCCGTAGCTCTACCAACTGAGCTATAGGGGCGGACGCCTCGGCGCTGTGGCCGACGCAGGAAGTGAGTTTACAGGTCGACTGCGCGGCGGTGCATCGACGGTGGGCTTGGAATTGTCGATGCCGTCGGCGTCGGATCCGGGTATGGTGTTCGGAGGGCATCAACTCGCGCGAAATGCAGGCTGACCAGCCGATTTGTGAATTGCGCGAGCGGTGTCCTAAGCTGAGTCGGCTCCCAACGGAGAACCGGCCCCCTTCGTCTAGCGGCCTAGGACGCCGCCCTTTCAAGGCGGTAGCGCGGGTTCGAATCCCGTAGGGGGTACAACTGATCCTCTACGGGGGAGCAGGAAAATTGAAGATGGCCCTGTGGCGCAGTTGGTTAGCGCGCCGCCCTGTCACGGCGGAGGTCGCGGGTTCGAGTCCCGTCAGGGTCGCCAAAGGTTTCGGTTTCGCACCGGGCCTCCTGGCCAGGTAGCTCAGTTGGTACGAGCGTCCGCCTGAAAAGTGGAAGGTCGTCGGTTCGATCCCGACTCTGGCCACCAGATATCTACTCGAAAAAGACCATCCGGCTTGCCGGATGGTCTTTTGCTTTTCGACGATGGCTGCCCGGAGCGTCGGCTCCGCGGAGCCGATTCATCGGGTGAGCCCAGGCCCGTACCGCTCTGCCATCCCGGCAAGCCATTCCACTCCGATGGGGTCGGCCGAGCTCAAGACCACGGAGTCTCGGGCGCGCTCATCCGAGACACCCTGCCCGATTCCGAACTCACGCTGCACCGTCGCGCGCGACAATCGCCTCATGTCGGCTCGGCAAACGACGGTCCTGGTGCGCAGCGTCTACGGGACCGCTGCGGTGCAGTGGTTCCTCATCTTCGCGATCGGCACGATCCTCGTGACGCGTGCCTACCTGCGTCTGACCGGCTACCCGCAGATCGGAAACGGCACGCTGCACATAGCCCACGCGCTGTGGGGCGGGGCGCTCATGATGCTCGCGTTGGTCTTCGGGTGGCTGCTTCTTGGTTCGACGCCTCGGATTGTTGCGGTGGTGATGGGTGGTATCGGATTCGGCTTGTTCCTCGATGAAGTGGGCAAGTTCGTCACCAAGGACAACGACTACTTCTACGGCCCGTCGGCCGAGATCATGTACCTGCTGGTGGTGCTGATCCTGTTGATCAGTCGATTCGTCCGCGACGTCAAGCGCCCATCTGTGCCCGAGGCGATCGCGAACGCGGCGGTGATCGCGGCCGACGGTGTGGCGCACGGACTTCCGGAGAGTCGACGCCGCCAGGCCACCGACCTTCTCGACTTCGCCGAAGCACGCGACGCCGACCCGGCACTCGTGGCGCATATTCGCGGCCTACTCGACGCGAGCGTGCACACCCCTGACCGGTTGACCCGACTGCGTGCGCGCGCACTCGCGTTGATTCCGAGCTTCTTCCGACGACGCTGGTGGTTGGTGCTGATCGGCTGGCTGCTGGTCGTCAGCTCCGCGCTCACCGTGATCGCGGGTGCGCTCGCGCTGTACGTGAATCACCGCGACTACGGGATCTATCTCGAACTGGCCCGCGACCCCACCGCCGCGTGGATTCTGTTCGTCAGCGGCGTGCTGACGCTTGCGTGCTCGGCGTCGGCGATGATCGGTCGCCGTTACACCGATCGCGTCTGGCCGCTACGCGCACTCCGAATGGCGGCGCTCGTCTTCACGATGTCCAACGCCCTCGTCGACTTCGCGCTCGACGGGTTCGGGGCGCTCTACAACCTCGCGCTCGGCCTGTACGCGCTGGCGATCATCGACTACCACCTACGGGCGGCGGTCGCGCGGGCGACCGCACACAACGAGCACGGCCAGTTGCGGGTTTAGCGCCCCGAACCGCCCATGCTGCGCGCATAGAAGTTCAATCCGGGCCGGTTGCTCAGCGCGGCGAGGAGGACCAGGACGATGCGGGTGACAACGATCGCGGACATGATCTGCCTTGTCTTGGAGGAGGTTTCGATTCGCAGGTGTGTCAATGGTGGCCGATCGCCGTATCGGAGAAAAGGTTCGCCGGTGCAGATCACGCGCGCGTCGCCACTGTGGGTGCAGGCACACCGGTTAGCGATTCTTCGACCGTGGTGAACTGAATGTGTGACATCCATTGATCGCACGATCGCCACTGATCGCATCGCAGCACTCGAGCGTCGCGTCGTCGACGATCCCGAAGCCCGACCAGCTGCGGTCGCCATCGTGATCTCGAGTCAAGCCGGCCGCCAGGGGATCTGGGTTCTGCGTCGCCCGCTGACCATGCGTCGCCATGCCGCACAGTTCGCGCTCCCCGGCGGACGCCTCGACCCGGGAGAGGGAATCGTCGACGCCGCGCTGCGGGAGTTGCACGAGGAACTCGGGGTGGCGCTCGACACTGACGACGTCCTCGGACTGCTCGACGACTACCCGACGCGATCGGGCTTCGTCATGACGCCCGTCGTCTGCTGGGCGCCCGACGACGCGCCGACGCCGACGCCGAGCCCCGACGAGGTGTCGGAACTGTTCTTCGTGCCTCTCGACGACCTGCTCGACGAACCTCGGTTCATCGCGATCCCCGAATCGCCGCGTCCGGTCATCCAGCTCCGCATCCCAGGGCTTCGCCGTGACCCCGACGACTACTCGCCGAGCGGTCACTCCGCGCTGCTGCACGCGCCGACTGCCGCGGTGATCTATCAGTTTGTCGAGGTCGTCCTGCGAGGTCGCGACACCCGCGTCGACGGCTTCGAGCAGCCGGTATTCGCTTGGAAGTAAAAAAATCGGCTCAGGGGAATGAAATCGGACCGCGGTCCGTTTAGAACGAGCGATGGGCCGAACAGACGGTCCACGGACCACAACCGGAAAAGACAAGAAGCCGAGGAGTTTCACCATGACCACAAGCACCGTCAAGGCCCCCATCGAGGCAGGCGTCTGGAACATCGACCCCACCCACTCGACCGTCGGCTTCGTCGTGAAGCACCTGATGGTGAGCAAGGTTCGCGGCAAGTTCGAGTCGTTCAGCGGAACCATCACCGTTGCTGAGGACGGCACCCCTTCGGTGCAGGCCGAGATCGACGTCACGACCATCACCACCGGAAACCCGCAGCGCGACGGTCACATCAAGTCGGCCGATTTCTTCGACGCCGAGAAGTTCCCCAAGGCGACCTTCGTCTCGACCAGCGTCCGCCCCGACGGTGACAACTTCGTGCTCACCGGCGACTTCACCCTGCACGGCGTGACCAAGTCGGTCGACCTCGCGCTCGAGTTCAACGGATCGAACCCGGGCATGGGCCAGGGCGCTGTTGCCGGCTTCGAGGCAACCACTGTGATCAACCGCAAGGACTTCGGCATCGACATCGAGATGCCGCTCGAGGGTGGCGGCGTCGTCGTCGGCGACAAGGTCACCATCAACCTCGAGATCGAGGCACTCAAGGCGCAGGCCTGATCTGTTCATGACCCCTCGTGCGATGAGTCGATGACCTCGACATGACGTACGAGCCCACGGCCGGTGCCGTTCCCGTCAGTCCCCCGGGAGCGGCGCCGGCCGTTGTGGCGTTTGGGCGTGCGTCGTCCCACGCGATCGAGTTCTGATCCCGGCATTTCGCCTGTCACAATGAACTGTCTTATGTGACACGACAGGCAGAAAGGCGCCTCGGTGCAACCGCAACGCTCCCGCGACCACGATGACAGATGGTCTCGCGCGCGGCGTCGATACTCGACATTCGTGTGGGGCGTCGAGCGACCTCCGACGTTGCGCGAATGGGGAGGCATCGGCCGGGCGGAGCGGATTCGGCTCGCCCGCCGCGCGAGCGTGATCGCCGGTTCGGCAATCGTCGGCAGCAACGTGCTCGTCGGCCTCGAGACATTCTTGCTGGTCCAGCTGGCGTACAACGGTGGCCAGATGACCTTCGCCACGACGCTGGGCGCACCGAACTTTCCGGCCGTCGTCGCGACGATCGGCGTCGGTCTCGTGGTCAATGTCGTGCTGGTCTTCGCTGTGATGGTGCCGCAGTTGCGCTGGTTCATCAGTGGCGAGCAGGCCGATCGGGAGCGTCGACGGTCCGTCCAGAGAATCCCGTTCGCGCAGGCGGCGGCCACGATCGTCGGTTGGCTCTTGGCCGTGCTCAGCTACGTGCTGCTGTCGCTGGGCAGGCTCAGCGCCGACGACCTCCTCGGGGTGGCGGTCGCGTTCGCCCTTGCCGGCATGTCGATCGGCTGCCTCACCTACCTGTTCGCCGAACGGTCGGCGCGCCCGCTGCTGATCATCGCGCTGCAGGACCACCCAGCAACCCATGCGGTGCAGGGCGTGCGTGCCCGCATGGCCGCGGTGTGGGCCATCAGCTGCCTCGTGCCGATGAGTGGACTGCTGATCATCAACCTCGGGAGGGGATCGGGCCTGCTGCCTCCGGCCGCCGGCCGGATCGATTGGACGACGGTGGTGCTGGCCGCGGTCGGTCTCGCTGCGGGCGTGCGCGTCATCATGCTGGTCGGGCAGGCCATCATCGACCCGCTCACCGAACTGCGGCACGCCGTGCAGCGGGTCCAGGACGGCGACCTCACCACCCATGTCGATGTGTACGACTCGTCGGAGCTCGGCGTGCTGCAACACGGCTTCAACGAGATGGTGGAGGGCCTCGACGAACGTGAGCGGATGCGTGAACTGTTCGCGCGCCACGTCGGCGACACCGTCGCGCAACTCGCCATCGAACGCGGTGCAGGCATGCACGGATCGAACTGTCGGGTCGGGGTGCTGTTCGTCGACATCGTCGGATCCACCACGCTGGCCGAGCATCGGGCGCCGGAAGATACTGCAGCGCTCCTCAACTCGTTCTTCTCCGTTGTCGCCGACGTGGTCGATAGACACGGCGGCTTCGTCAACAAGTTCGAGGGCGACGCGGCACTCGCTGTGTTCGGTACCCCCGTCGAACTCGACGACCCCGCAGCCGCGGCGCTCGCCGCCGCGCGCGACCTCGCCAGGGGCCTGACCGAAGCGCTCGAGATCCGGTGGGGGATCGGAGTTTCTTACGGAACCGTGTTCGCGGGCAACATCGGTGCCGAGCAGCGCTACGAGTACACAGTGATCGGTGACCCGGTCAATGAGTGCGCGCGTCTGTCGGAGGCGGCTCGCAGCGGCCGGTATCCGGTTCTTGCCAGCGGCGAGGCGATAGACGCGTCGGAGGGCGAGAGTGAGCACTGGACGGCGGTTGATCGTCGAGTTGTGCGGGGGCGCAGTGAGATCACCGAAATGTACGCCCCGATCGGACTCGACGGCCAGACGCCGTTGTCGATCGGCGGGTTGATCTCCGGACTGCTCGGTCCCGCGATCCGGATGGCGACGGGCTCATCCAAACACTCCGACAAGTGACGCTGCGCAAGCTATTTCGGCAGGTGCAGCGGGATGTCGGGAACACCGGGTAGGTCAACTCCGCCATTCTGAAGGTCGTCGAGAAGCTTCAGCAGCGGTGGCAGCAGCACACGGGCCTTCTCGACGGCTTCCCCGGTGTGCGCCTGCGCCGACTCTGCGTACGCGCGCCCGGCGTCGACGCCCGGCATGTCTGACGCGCGCTCCACATAGGGCGTCGGTGTTTCGCCGCGGACCACCCTGACCATGTTCTCGAAGGCGTCAGAACCGGGATCGTTCCAGTACTCGCCGTGCCCACGAACGCCGTGAACCAGCCCGCGGTGTTCCTGGTTCTCACCGCTGTAAAGACCGGTGTCCATCCGCTCGACTCCTCGAGCGGTATCGGGGTCGACGCCATGCGGATTGACTGGCAACGACTGCGAGGCCTGGATGAGATCGCCCGGCGCAGTCATCGAATAGCGTTCGACGTCATGGTTGCTCCACGGTGTGTCGAAGACTCCGGTGCCGGCTGACGATGCGTAGATGACACGGTCGGCCCGTAAGCCGATCTGCTCGGCCGAGCCGACGACGGAACCTCCGTACGAGTGGCCGATGTATGTGGTCTTCGCGTCCGGACAATGAGCCGCGATCTCGGCGTCGAGTGCGTGGCTGAAACCAACGAGTCCCGGTGCCATCTCCCGGGCCAACTGAGGGTCGAGAGCAGAATCATTGATCGACGCCAACACCGCCGGAACGCCCCCGACCGTTGCCCCGGGGATCAGTCCGGCCGCTCCCGCCAGCCCAACTCCCGCGCGCGCACCTGTGAGCGTGTCGGTCGCGATCCTCGGCCAACCTTCGTATCCCATCGTCTGAGGTAGGTCGCCGTTTGCGTAGACGAATACGGGGCCGCCAGTCCGCTTCGACATGTTCCAGGCCGACTTCGTGTTCGTCGCACTGTCGTTCATGTTGGTGCCCGTTCCTGGTACGTACACCGCTGCATTGGGCGAGTGCGGTCCCAATTCTCCGATCATCTCGATGAAGTGCCCGTTCTCGCTGTTGTCGAAAGCGACGAACGAACGCTCGACCAGGTGATCATCGGGGAAGTCGGCGCTGTCGGCGTTGTCGTAGGCGGCAGCGCGACGAGGGTCCGGTGCCTGGCGTAAGAACGCGGCCAGCCTCTTGGCGCGCGGACCCTCGCCGCGGCCGGCTTGCCTCTCGTCGGCGAGCGCGTTGCGGATGTTGATCTCATTCGCGTTGATGCGCAACGGGAATGGCACTCCATCGAGTTTGCCCATGGTGATCGGGTCAGCCGCGATGAGTCGACGCAAGTCTGCTGGGCTCATCGCATCGAGCAGCGTGCGCATATCGTGAGGTTTCATGCCCTTGAGTCGTTCGATCACGTCGTCCGCATCGGCGGAGGTGCCATCGGGCAGGCGTACGTCGGGTTGTCCTTCGACCATTGCTGCGAGGTCTGCTGCGAGGTCGGCGAGTCGCTTTCCGAAGTCGGTATCGTAAGCGCCAATCATGTTCAGCCCGTTCTGAATTCGGGTTTGAAGAGTTGATGCCCTGTCGTCACCGGCGGCTACGTCGCCCTCTGCCCTCGCCTCATCGCCGGGCTCCGGGGCCGCGGTGACCTCGCCGGTGTCGGCGACGTCGAAACCCTCGGCGATTGCGTCGTCGACCCTGCGCAGCACGTAGTCGCGGGCGTGCGCGATGTCGGCGGCGGCGTCCTTCGCTTCATCGGCGATCTGATTCAGTACATTGCGCACCTCGTCGGCGTGATCGCGTTCCTCGACTACACGACGGTGCGCCGCGGCGTGGGCGGCGCCGCGCCAGTGGCCCGCGCCATCGAACGCACGGACCGCCGCGTCGATTGCCGCGTCGAGTGTCGACGCCGCGGCCTGCGCTGCCTCGCCGGAGGCCATCATCGAATCGCTGCTCCACACGCGCAGTTGCGAGATGGTCGGAATCATCAGCGCCCCTGCAGCTCTTCCATCGATGCTGCGGCTGCGGCGTCGCTCGCCGCGGCCGAACCGTTGAATCTCTGCATGTAGTTGCCGAGCGTCTCCAGCCGGGTGGCGATTGATTCGAGAGTGGGGATCGCGGAGGTGTGTGCGGAATGCAGAGCAGCAACGACATCGCTTCCCGAACCGGTGGCCGCCGACAGGGCGCTGAGGTCGATTCGGCCAACGGCCCCGCCTTGCGCTCGCCAACTCGCGGCTACTGCTTCAATCTCTTCGGGGCTGATGCCGAAACGCATTTCGCCATAGATCTCGCGTGCCTTCTCCTTCACCGCGGCGGGTGCGAGTTCTAGTGGATTGATCGGCAGCGTCAGATGTGGCGTCCAAGGCATCGGCGTTGTCCCCTCAGTGGTGATGTGACCCGCGGCATTTCACCGACGGCACCAACTCAGACGCACGCAGGAGTGTGATGGTTCCAAGTATCCGCGGCTCACCACACGCCGGGCGGTCGGAACTGCACGCTCATCCGTGCGCCGACGCCGCGGACCTTGGGTACCGCGTGCTCCCAGGTGCGCTGACAACTCCCGCCCATCACCAACAGATCGCCCGCCGACAACGTGAATTTCAACGACGCTCCGCCGCCGCGCGGCCGTAGAGACAGCGGGCGCGGTGAGCCGAGGGAGACGATCGCGACCATCGTGTCGTGGGTGGCGCCGCGACCGAACCGGTCGCCGTGCCACGCAACCGAATCCGATCCATCGCGATACAGGCAGAGGCCCGCTGTCGCGAAGCCCTCGGGTAACTCGTCGCGGTAATGCGCTGTCAGGGCCGCTCGCGCGTCGACGAGCAACGGGTCGGGGAGTTCGTCACTCGCGTGGTAATTGCAGACCAGCCGCGGGACGTCGACAACCCTGTCGTACATCCGACGACGCTCGGCCCGCCACGGAACGTCGTCGCGCAGAGCGTCGAACAGGTCGGTGCTGCCCGCGATCCATCCGGGCCGCAGATCGACCCACGCGCCGTTGGTCAGGACCCGACGTTCGACGTGCGATCCGAGATCGCGCAGCCGTGGTGACTCGGCGTCGAGGTCGAAGATCGATCCCTGGACTCCTGCGCTCATGGACGACAGCCTACACCGATATCGAACATGCGTTCGCAAAGCGGGTGGAAGGGGCCGCGTGGGACGTCGCTCACAATCGCGGCTCGGAGGTGGCACACCGACGTCGCCCATCGGTATACCGGAGCGCAAGTGTTAGCAACTAACACTTCTTAGTTGCTGCCGGAATGTCCGAGTCTTCTCGAGGGAGTGCACACAGATGGCGTCGTTGTTGTTTCGGGTGGGACGGTTCTCGTTCCGCCACAAGTGGTGGGTGATCGGGGCCTGGGTGGTCATCGCCGCGCTGCTCATCGGACTCGTGGGTGCGTTGAACCCCAAGTTCGCGAAAGACTTCGAACTCCCCGGAACCGACTCCGGAACTGCGACCTCGCAGGTCGAGGAGTATTTCCCCGAGGCGATGAAGCAGCAATCGGAGGCCTCGACGAGCGTCCTCGTTGCCGCGGACGACGGGCTGGCCGCCCATTCCGCACAGATCGACGCACTCGTCGCCGACCTGCACACCTTGCCCGAGCTGACCGACAAGGCGACGGTTCTGAACCCTGTCACCGTCGCCACGGCCAAACCCGAGCTCGCGTCGTCGGTCCTCGGTGACGGTGGCAAGGTCGGTTTGATCCAGGTGCGGCAGAACATCGAGCTGACCGACCTCACCGTCGAGAACAAGAAGCAGCTGACCGACATCCTCGAGAAGCATCGGGGCAACGGTCTGCAGGTCGAGGCCACGGGCTCGCTGATGAGCGTGATGGAGGCGGGCGGTAAGGCTGAGTTGATCGGCTTCGCCGTCGCCTTCGTGGTGATGATCGTCGCCTTCGGAGCGCTCGTCGCCGCGTTCATCCCGCTGATCACCGGCCTGATGGGCGTGATGATCACCATCATGCTGCTGCGGCTGAGTGCCGAGGTCATCACGGTCAACGAGACCGCCACCGCGATCGTCACCATGCTCGGCATCGCCGTGTCGATCGACTACGCCCTGTTCATCGTCTCCCGCTATCGCGGCGAGGTGAAGCGCGGCGGTGACAGAGCCGACGCCGCGGGTCGAGCGGTCGGTACGGCCGGCTCCGCTGTGGTCTTCGCCGGGCTGACCGTGATCATCGCGGTCGTCGCGCTGATGGTGGTCGGAATCCCGCTGATCACCCAGATGGGTGCGGGCGCCGCCGTCGCGGTGTTCATGGCAGTGATCGCCGCGCTCACCCTGATCCCCGCGCTGCTCGGTGCCGTCGGACGTTTCGCGTTCACCCCACGTATCCCGTGGATCAAGCACGCAGAAGAATCCGACACCGCCGACACCAACGGAGTTCGCTTCGGCCGCATGGTGGTTCGGCGACCCATCCCGTTCATTGTCGCGGGTCTCGCGGTGCTGGTACTCGCGGCGATCCCGGTCGGCAAGCTGCAACTGGGGCTCTCGCTCTCCAGCGACGACGAGGCTCCCGCACAGGCACTGCTGCAGCGCGGCTTCGGCGAGGGCATCAACGGCCCGCTGCTCGTCGTGCTGCACTCCGAGAACGGCACGGTCGAGAAGGCGGCCACCGAGACCGTCGCGCACATCAAGACGCTGCCCGACGTCGCCAACGCGTCGACGATGACCTGGCTGGGCAACGGCACACCGCAGCCGAACGTCGGAGCAACCGCCGCGCTGATCTCGGTGACGCCCAAGAGTGCGCCGTCGGATCAGGCGACGCACGACCTCATGGAGCAGATCCGCGACTTCAGTCCCGAGGCGCAGCGAGCAGGGTCGGAACTGCACGTCGGTGGTCAGACGGCCATCATGTCCGACCTCTCGGCCAAACTCGACAAGGCGTTGATCCCGTATCTGATCGTGGTGGTCGGGTTGGCGTTCCTGATCATGATCGCGGTGTTCCGGTCGATCTGGGTGCCACTGATCGGAACGATTGGCTTCATCTTCTCGGTGCTCGCGACGTTCGGCGTGACTGTCGCGATCTTCCAGGAGGGCTGGTTCGGTCTGATCGACAACACCAAGCCGATCCTGTCGTTCCTGCCGATCTTCCTGATCGGCGTGGTGTTCGGCCTCGCGATGGATTACCAGGTGTTCCTGGTGACGCGAATACGCGAGGAGTACATCCACGGCATGACCGCGAAGGAGGCGATCATCGCCGGCTACCGGCATGGCGCGCGTATCGTCACATCGGCGGCGATCATCATGATCAGCGTGTTCGCGGCGTTCATGCTCTCCCCGGACACGACGGCCAAGATGCTCGGCTTCTCGCTCGCGATTGCCGTGCTGTTCGACGCCTTCATCATCCGGATGATCGTGGTGCCCGCTGTCATCGCATTGCTGGGCGATCGGGCGTGGGGTCTGCCACGATGGCTGGACAAGCTGGTTCCCAATCTCGACATCGAGGGCGAGAAGGTGCGCGACCGCGGTATCCCGCAGGCGAGCGTCGACGAAACCCGCGAGGTCGCCGCCGCGGCGTCGAGTTGAGCGGACTGGATAAAGAGTAGATAGGGAGAGCAGTGCGATGACCGAGGCGACGAGTACGGCAGCGATGGCTACCGCGCCCGCCTCGGTCTCGCATGC
The DNA here is from genome assembly GCF_002500165.1 of Gordonia sp. UBA7860. Classification (NCBI taxonomy): domain Bacteria; kingdom Bacillati; phylum Actinomycetota; class Actinomycetes; order Mycobacteriales; family Gordoniaceae; genus Gordonia; species Gordonia sp. UBA7860. Next base: position 32,847 of record NZ_DLSO01000107.1, read on the forward strand.
GCCCGACGCCCCCGTACGCCCGATCGGGTTGCGCGAGAAGCACAAACGTCGCACCAGGGCGGCAATCCGCGCGGCGGCGATGGAACTGTTCGACGCCCAGGGGTACGCACAGACGACCGTTGCGCAGATCGCCGAGGCTGCCGACGTCTCCCACACCACCTTCTTCCGCTACTTCCAATCGAAGGAACAGGTCGTCACATCAACGACGACCTCGACGACGTGTGGCAGGAGGCGCTCACATCGATCCCGCCCGGGCTCGGACGATTCGATCTCCTGCGCGAGATCGTGCGCAGACTCGTCGGCCTGGTTCTCGCCGACGACTGGGCCTCGGACCCGGCGCGGATGAAACTCATCCAGTCCGAGCCGGCGCTGCTGGTGGTCAACCAGGTCGAATCCGACCGCGCGATCTCCGAGGCCGCAGACTTCATCGCCGACTACCTCGGTGTCGACCGGGACAGCAGCCGGTTGCGGGTGTTCATCGCGGCGGTGGGCGGGATGATGTTCCACATCGCCAACGGGATCGACGATCCCCGCGACGGCAGGTTCCTCGACACGCTTCTCGAGGCGATCGACCTCCTGGAGGCGGGGCTACCCCTCTAGCGCTGCGGCGGCGTTCAGCGCCTCGGCTGCCGCGTCGAGCGTGCGCGCGGCCTCGGCCGTGTCGATGCGGGCCAGGCATTGTGCTGCGATGATCGCGGCCACGGTCAGCCGCGTGTGATGGTCGACGACGCTCGGTGTCGCATCTGGGAGCAGAGCCCGCACGCCGCGGAGAACCGCGGACGCGAGTTCGGCGCGATAACTCTCGATGACGGCGTGCACAGTCTCGTCGGAGCCGATCGGTGTGGCCGACGCGGTGAGGATCAGACATCCCGCCGGAGCGCCGCCCGTCTGCGCGATCGTGAGAATGGCGTCGCGGAGACCCGCGAGGTAGTCGATGAGCGCATCGGGGGAGACGTCGTCGGCGACGAGGCCGGCCAGGCGCGGTCGGACGACGGCGTCCAGGTAGTCCTCGACTGCGGCGTCGAACAGTCCGCGCATGCTTCCGAAGGCGTGGTAGATGCTCGACCGTCCCACCCTGGTCGCCTTCTCGATGTCGGTCACCGACACCTCTCCGAAGCCGCGTCGCCAGAACAGATCGCGTGCGACGCCGACGAGCTCAGCTCTGTCGAAGGTGGCGGTGCGGCCCACGGCTGTCTCCTCGTTCGAGAATTTATTGCAACAACCATTCTACTATGCTTATAGTGTAACGACCAGTGCACAATCGGAGGCAGGGAGAGTCGGATGATCGTGGCCGCAGTCGTATTCGTGGGTGTGGCCGTCGCGCTGCACTGCTACATCTTCGTCATGGAGTCGCTGCGATGGACGGCGCCGGCCACCAGGCGCACCTTCGGACTCTCGGCCGACGAGGCCGCCAACACTCGTGACATGGCCTTCAACCAGGGCTTCTACAACCTGTTCCTCGCCGTGATCGCCACGGTAGGGGCGGTGCTCGTCTTCACCCAACGCGACGTCGGTGCTGCGCTGATCTTCGCGGGCTGCGGCTCGATGGTCGCTGCCGGCGTGGTTCTGCTTCTGTCGTCGCCGACGAAGGCCCGAGCGGCACTGACCCAACTCGCGACACCGCTGGTGGCGGTCGTTCTGTTGGCCGCGGCACTCATCGCATGATCCGAACGTCTGGTCCCATACCCATGCAACAGAACTCATGTAACCGAAATACGAGGAGAGTGGAGATATGAGCACAACGAGCACGCAGATCCAATTGGTGAATCGCCCGGTCGGCTGGCCGAAGGACTCCGACTTTCGCACGGTGCAGGTGACTCTCGACGACCTCGCGCCGGGCGAGGTCCGCGTGGCAAACGAGTTCGTCTCCGTCGACCCGTACATGCGCGGACGCATGATCGACACCCGCAGTTACGTCCCGCCCTTCAAGCTCGACGAGACGATGACGGGGGGTGCGGTCGGGCGGGTCGTCGAGTCGCGTTCCGACGACGTGCCGGTCGGCGCGTTGGTGCTGCACCAGCTCGGTTGGCGCGATGTGGCGCAGGGCCCGGCGAAGGCGTTCACGGTGTTACCGGAGCCGCCCACAGATGCCAACGGCGACAAGGCGTTCGACTCGTCGGTCTACCTCGGTGTGCTCGGCATGACGGGGCTGACCGCCTACGTGGGCTTGACCGAGATCGCGGAGATGAAGCAGGGCGACGTCGTGTTCATCTCCGGCGCGGCGGGCGCCGTGGGGACCGCGGCGGGACAGATCGCCCGACTACTCGGCGCCAAGGCGGTCATCGGATCGGCCGGGAGCGCCGAGAAGGTCGAGTTGCTCACCGGGCGTTACGGATTCGACGTCGCGCTCAACTACAAGGACGCACCCATCCGCAAGCAACTCCGCGCTGCGGCGACCGACGGCATCGACGTCTACTTCGACAATGTCGGCGGCGATCACCTCGAGGCGGCGCTCGACGTCTTCAACGACGGTGGGCGTGCGGCGCTGTGTGGCGCGATCGTCGCCTACAACTCCACCGAGCGGATTCCCGGACCCGACAACATGTCCAACATCATCACGCGGGGACTGACTCTGCGTGGTTTCACCGTGGGTCACCACTTCGACAAGGCGCCCGAGTTCACCGCGAAGATGTCCGACTGGCTGGCGTCGGGCGAGGTGGTTTATGACGAGACGGTCGTCGACGGCATCGACCACGCGGTCGATGCCTTCCTCGACATGATGCGCGGCGCGAACGTCGGAAAGATGGTCGTGCGCCTGTAGGTGACGGTCAGTAGGGCGAGGAGTCAGAGTGTCCGCAGCCGCCGCGCGGCCTCGGCGATGACGTCGTCGCGTTTGGAGAATGCGAAGCGCACCATGTGTTTCCACGGCTCCTTGTCGTCGGCGAAGACGCTAACCGGCACCGCCGCGACACCGATCCGCTCGGGTAGCGTCCGGCAGAACTCGACGCCGTCGTCGTATCCGAGAGGCCGCGGGTCGGCGCAGGCGAAATAGGTTGCCTCGCTGCGATGGACGTCGAACCCGGAGTCGACGAGCGCGGAGGTGAGCAGGTCGCGCTTGGCCTCGAGCTCTGCCGCAGACGTGCGCACCCAGTCCATCTCGTTGTCCAGGGCGAAGGCGACGGCGGGCTGGAAGGGTCCCGAGCCGACGTAGGTCATGAACTGCTTCGCCGCACGCGCCGCTGCGACCAGTTCGGCGGGTCCGCTGATCCACCCGACCTTCCAGCCGGTGCAGTTGAATGTCTTTGCCGCACTGGAGATCCGGAGCGTGCGCTCACGCATGCCCGGCAGCGTGGCCAACGGGGTGTGGGTGCGCCCGTCGAACAGCAGGTGTTCGTAGACCTCGTCGGTGACCGCGACGACGTCGTGTTCGATACACAACCGGGCGATCTCGGCGAGGTCGTCGTCGGAGAGCACGGTTCCGGTCGGATTGTGCGGCGAATTGATGAGCGCCACCGCGGTTTTCGGTCCGAAGGCGTCGGCGAGCCGTTCGCGATCGAGGCGGAAGCCGTCTCCGTCGGAGACGAGCGGGACGACGCGGCGCACGCCGCCCGCCATGGCCACGGTCGCCGCATAGGAGTCGTAGTAGGGCTCGATCATGACGACCTCGCGACCCGGTTCGACCAGTCCGACGATCGCGCCCGCGATGGCTTCGGTCGCGCCGACGGTGACGAGGATCTCGGTGTCGGCGTCGTAGTCGAGGCCGTAGTGCTCGCGCTGGTGCCGGGCCACCGCGGTCCTCAACTCGGGAACACCGATCCCCGGTGGGTACTGGTTGCGTCCCGCGGAGATCGCGTCTTTCGCCGCCGTCAGCATCGACGCGGGGCCGTCGGTGTCGGGGAATCCTTGCCCGAGGTTCACAGCGTCGTGCTGGACCGCCAGCGCCGACATCTCGGCGAAGATGGTGCTCGAAAACGGTCGGAGGCGCTCGACGGTCATGGCTCAAGGCTGTCACATGTCGGATGTTCGATGCACTTGTACGTGCTCGATCCCAAGTCGACGACAAGAACCCCGCAAGCGGGCGGAGTGACATTTGCGGTGGCGCCGACAGACGGCGCAACACCCGAGAGGATCCACCATGTTCACTTCGTCCGGCATTCATGTCCTGCACGGCCCGCTCTGGCGCATCGGCTGGCGTGCCGTGGTCGTCGCCGCCTGCATGGGCCTGACCCTCGTCGCCGCGTGCGGGGTGTCGGTCGGCGACGACATCGTCGACGACGCGGCCGACATCGACGTCGGGCAATGCGTCACGATCGGCGCGTCCACGGTCGACGACGGGAACGTGAAGGCGACGCGCACCGACTGCGGCGGTGACGATCTCACGTTCTACGTCGCTGCGAAGGTTCCGTCCGATGCAGGTTGCGTGAGCAAGAACAGTGCAGGTCTGACCTTCGACAAGGGCGACCAGAAGCTCTGTATGACACCGAGTTTCGTAGCCGGACAGTGCTATCAGGTTCCGCTGCCCGGCGGTCGGCTCGTGGACTACCGCGAAGTCGACTGCGATGCGACGGCACGCACGTCGACGATCGTCGCGCGAACGGTGCAGCGAGCCGATGGCGAGGTGCAGTGTCCTGACGACCTCACCACCTGGACGTTCACCGAGCCGCGCCCGATCGGCTACTGCCTCGAGGCGCTGGTGTGAGCGGGCGCGGTGCGCGGGGGCCCTGCACGAGCAGGATCAACCTGCGGACTCCTCGCCGATGGCCGGGCCGAGCAGGTCGTCGGCGTCGGTGATGCGATACGCGTAACCCTGCTCGGCGAGGAAACGCTGCCGGTGGGCGGCGTAATCGGCGTCGAGGGTGTCACGCGAGACCACCGAATAGAAGTGCGCCTGACCACCGTCCTTCTTGGGGCGCAGCAGACGACCGAGTCGCTGAGCTTCCTCCTGACGAGACCCGAACGTGCCCGAGACCTGCACTGCGACCGACGCCTCCGGCAGGTCGATCGAGAAGTTCGCGACCTTCGACACCACGAGCGTCTGCAACTCACCCGAGCGGAAGCGGTCGAACAGCGCCTCGCGCTCCTTGTTCTTCGTCGAACCCTGGATCACCGGGGCGTCGAGTTCACGCCCGAGTTCTTCGAGCTGATCGATGTACGCGCCGATGACCAGCGTCGGCGAGCCCGCATGCTTGGCCAGGATCGACTTCACGACGTTGACCTTGGTGTGCGCCGTCGAGCAGAGCTTGTACTTCTCCTCGTTCTCGGCGACCGCGTACTGCAGACGCTCCTCGTCGGTGAGTGTCACGCGAACCTCGACGCAGTCGGCAGGCGCGATCCAGCCCTGCGCCTCGATGTCCTTCCACGGGGCGTCGTAGCGCTTGGGTCCGATGAGGCTGAACACGTCGCCCTCACGGCCGTCCTCACGCACGAGGGTCGCGGTCAAACCGAGTCGACGCCGCGACTGCAGGTCGGCGGTCATGCGGAACACGGGCGCCGGCAGCAGGTGCACCTCGTCG